>JAFDFV010000480.1 GCA_019309665.1 Deltaproteobacteria bacterium
TAACAATCGTTTTGTGAGGGCTCATTAGTTATTTGTCGCGTAATAAAAAATCGTAATGATTTAATTACGGAGTAATAAAAAGTATACGATAATCTGTAGGTAAAATAGTGAGGAAAACGATTGGGATGGTTTAAAAAAATCCTTGAAAGTATGAGACAGGATCAGTGACTTTGATTTGATTTTTGTCGTAAGGCCGTTTAATTGTGGCAACGATTTGCGTAGCCTTTTTTGGGTTCAGGCGCTTGGCATAATAGAGAAGGGATTTCGATATATTATCATCTGAGAATTTAGCTTCGATCAACTCCTCCAATTCACCATCTTTTACAATGACAAAATCGACTTCACGTCCCTCCTTGTCACGGATATACCGCAGTTCATAACGATAACCGTCCCTGTCTTCAAGAAAGTGTAATCTCTTAAGCAAAGATGTTGCTATAAGATTTTCAAAACGAGCACCCTCATCCCCAAGGACATCGCCGTTATCAAAGAAATATACTTTGGGAGGCTTTAGCACCGCACGGGGCAAGGACTTCGTGTATGGGCGAACACTGAAAACAAGATACATTCTCTCTAAAACTTCCAGCCAGGATTTGGCTGTTTTCGGAGAAATCTGTAAGTCATTTGCAATATTTGATAACGTAATTAATCCCCCTACCCGATGACGCAACAAATCCAGATACATGCCAAGCAGTTGAATGTTGCGTATAGATTCCAGATCCCGAATATCTTCCCGAAGAACTCTATCAAAACGCTCTCGCCGCCATCGTCGCGCCGAACGTTCATCTCCATCAAGAAACGGCTCGGGAAAACCTCCAACAGTCATGAGACGATGAAAAGCTTCTTTTGGGGAAATACCTTTGGGAATTTCGTCAAGACTAAAGGGGTGTAAACGCCAATAATGATAACGTCCCATTAATGAGTCTCCACCACGACGATAAACATCAAGACGGGCAGAACCCGTAACAAGGAATGAGTGCGTTTCATGCGATACATCATAAATTCCCTTAATCCATCTTTTCCACCTGGGGAATTTATGCAATTCATCAAACACAAGCAACGTATTGTCTGCACTCCATCTTTTCTGTCGATCCTCATCGAAATCCCAGTTGAGATAACGCCCCGCAGGGAAGGCCGCTGAAAGAACGGCTTTGGCCAGCGTGGTCTTGCCGACCTGGCGTGGACCTCCAATGAAAACCATCTTTTTTTTCAAATCTTCAAGAACAAACGGGGTAATATATCGCATAAGCCTATTTTAACCTGTACTACAAAATAGTCAAGGCTATTTTAGACTATGATAAAAATTAGCCGTTTTCTGATGAAATTCACCTCAAATACCTTTACTCTTATTTTAACTGAAAGTATACAGGAACCCTGACCCACATTTCAATTTTTTCATTTCCTTTTATCGCGGGTTTGAATATCCAGTCCCTGACAGATACCGAAGCGGCTCTGTCTAAAACTTTATAACCACTGGATTTAAAAACCTTTAAGTCCCCTACCCTTCCGTTGGGTTTCACCATAACCTCAAGGACTACTGTGCCCTGAAAGCCTCTTCTTCTGGCAATTAATGGATATTCAGGCGAAGGATTTTTATCATATATGGGAATGGCCTTTTTCACAGAGTTAAATCCCTGACTATCTAAGAAACTCTGTTTTGCCTCAGTGGAACTTCTATCCTTTAAAATATCCCTTGCTGGTTCCTGGGTAAGGTTATTTTTTACTGCATTAGATGATCGTATAACATGTTTTTTCTTTTCCGGTTTAGATAGAAGCTTTTTTTTCTCTGCCTTTTTTTTATTTCTATCGACAGACACATGCTTGTTGGTAACCGGTTTAGATTTAGTTTTTTTCGGCTGCCTGGAAACCAGTGTCATGGTCACAATACGGGATTTCGGCTTTTCTGAAAATCCGCCTCTTGTCCGGTCAAACTCTATCCCCAGAAAAAGCCAATGTATTCCAACAGCTATTATTGCAGCAATCAGAATTCGTTTCACGGTTGCCGGTCAGCCTCCGCCTGAAGAGAAATCCGATTCAGACCTGCCATCCTTATCTGATCTAAAATACGGAATAACTTTTGATATGAAAGGGTTCGTTCAGCAAAAAGGAGAACGCCGGTATCCTTATCAATTTCAGCCTTTTCTTTTAAAAAACCAGCCAGGTTCTCAATGGAAATCAGCTTTTCATCAACAAAAATCGTTCCGTCTGCTTTTACTGTCACAGATAGTGTTGATGTTTTTTCAATTCCTGCAGTGGAAGAAGCCGGAAGCAAAACCGGTAATGCACGATGAACGGCCATTGATAGCATTGCATATATAAAAAACACCAGCAAAAGAAAAACTATGTCAATCAAAGGCAGCATCTCAATACGCACTTTTTTATCTGTGTTCAGGTTGAGCTTCATGCATGATCCCCCTCTTTCACACCAGAGCCCTGTATCAGCTTTTCATGAACGATTTCAAGACTGGTTGCGTATCTCTCTATATTAAGCACAGCCTTTTCAATACGAAGATTAAAAAAATTATAAGGAAATACAGACAGGATCGCAATTCCCAGCCCGGTTGCCGTTGTGATCAGCGCCTGCGCTATTCCCGCAGTAACAGCCTGTGGGTGCTCTATCCCTGCTGAGCCCAGCGCCTCGAATGACATTATTATGCCGATAACTGTGCCAAAAATTCCCATAAGAGGCGCAACGGTAATCATGGTATCCAGCACGCCCATATATCGACGCAACCTCCTGATCTCTTCTGCGGCAGCAGATTCCATGGCCTTGGTCATGGAAAATTCTCTGTGAACAATGCCGGTTACAAGTATTTTGATAATAAAATCTTTTGACCCTTTTGTCTTCATTCTCACCGACTCCCAATCCCCTGCTCTGCATAACTCAAGAACCTCATCTATAAGATGCCGATCTCGATGCATATCTACACTTATCCAGAATAAAGCCCTTTCTATTATTACAGTAAGAACAAGAATCGAACAGGCCAAAAGCGGATACATGACAGGTCCGCCTTTAATGAATATTTCCAGCATTATTCCTCCAATCAATAGAATTTTTGAACAGACTTCCCCATTTCTCATATCTCTATTTTATTCTGACGTAAAGACCATTCAACAAGCTGTTCAATG
>JAFDFV010000481.1 GCA_019309665.1 Deltaproteobacteria bacterium
AGGGACCACGGGGGCAACGCTCATTGCTTATCCCCTTTCAGAGGTGCTGAGTGTGTTTGGAGTGGTAAGAAATGTCTTTCTCCACCACACCCAGTCAGCCGGCAAACTGGTTCCCGTAATTGTGGATTTTGCCAAAAAGGCCAGGCAAGAGGGTATTCTCTCATTTGAGTCGCAACTGAAAGATATGGAAGATCCTTTCCTGGCTAAAGGGTTGCGGTTAGCTATAGATGGAATGGAATCAAATTCGATAGAAGATGTCCTGAGTACGGAGATAGCATATGTAGAAGAACGGCACAGATTAGGCGCCGAAATATTTTCTACCATGGGAGCATTTGCTCCTGCAGTCGGGATGTTGGGAACCATTATTGGTTTGGTGCAGATGTTAATGCAGATGGAGGATCCGAGCAGTATCGGAGCTCCGATGGCAGTGGCTCTGCTAACGACTTTTTATGGCACACTTCTGGCCAATCTTCTTTTTTTACCTATTGCCGGAAAACTCAAGACCAGAAGCAAGCAGGAAATATTACAAAAAAATTTGGTGATTGAGGGGATTATATCGATTCAGTCCGGCGACAACCACCGTATTGTAGAGCAAAAGCTTAAAGCCTTTCTTTCACCCAAATTACTTGGAGAAGAAAATGAGCAGAAAGCGTAGGAACGATACATCGCAAGATCAAGACGAGACTCCTACAGGAGGCTGGGAAGTAGTATATTCCGGTTTTGTTCTCATCCTTCTTTGCTTTTTTATTATGCTATGCTCGTTTTCATCTATGGAGGAAGCAAAAGTTATGAGGTTTGTGAAGTCGTTTACAAGCGCTGTCAGCATACTGCCGGGAGGTCTTGACTTTGAATCCGGTAAAGAGGTATTGCCTCCTTCGCCGGATATTGTTGATATAGAAAGTGAATTTGCTAAGCTCTTTGAAGATTTAAGAAAACTCACACGCGATTTTGGTCTGGAAGGAGACATAAATCTTTCTTTTTCTGAGAAAGAGCTTGTGATGAGATTATCCGACACTTTCATGTTCGATCTCGGTGTCGCAGAGATATTGCCGGAAGCTATTCCGTTGCTGAATAGACTTGCTTTTATTATATCTAAAACGTTCTATCCCGTGCGTGTCGAAGGACATACTGATAATCTTCCTATTCATACCGAAAAATTTCCTTCAAACTGGGAACTGTCCACCGCACGTGCGGTAAATGTCCTGAGGTATTTTACGGAAAACGAGAAAATTCCCATGCAAAGATTATCAGCAGTTGGGTTTGGAGAGTTTCAGCCTATCTTTGCCAATGATAGCCCTGAGCACAGAGCCAAGAACAGGAGAGTGGAAATTGTCTTTATTGGAGAGAAACATGAACAGACAAGCTTGGCCGAAATTCCCCAATTGTGAATTTTATATTATAATCTTTGTGTCTTTGAGCCTTTGTGGCTACCTTAGCGGTTACAAAAAATGAAAAAAAAGAAAAAAATAAATGAGGGGAAGGAAGGGCCAGGATGGCTTACAACTTTTAATGACCTGATTACTCTTCTTATGGTTTTCTTTGTCATGTTATTTACGATGAGCAGCATTGATGTTAAGAAGTTAAAGGAATTTCAATATGCCCTGCAAAGCGGCCTCGGAGTTTTGAAAGAGGGACAAAGAGTATCAGTTGGACTGACAGAGCCACCTTTTCCTTCTGAAATGGAAAGTGTGACGATTCTGGAGGAGATGGAAGAAGAGGTGCCGGATGAAATCCGGGATTTTGTCAAAGCCTTTGATTCCGAGCCTGAAATTGCAGCTACCTACACGAAAAAGGGCGTGCTTATCACCCTCAGCAACACCATTCTTTTTCAATTCGGAATGGCTGATATTAATCCGGAAAGTTTTCCTGTTTTAGATAAAATAGCTGCCATAATCAGCAAAACGTCGGAATCTGTTCGCGTTGAAGGACATACTGATAATCTTCCTATTCATACCGAAAAATTTCCTTCAAACTGGGAACTTTCAATCAAGCGGGCCGTAAATGTAGTAAAGTACTTTGTTGGGATTGGGAAAATACCTCCCCAAAGATTG
>JAFDFV010000116.1 GCA_019309665.1 Deltaproteobacteria bacterium
AGCAGGTCAAGGTGCTGGCTGGTGATGGTTATAAAGGCTGGCCGGAACATAGTCCTTTTGATGCCATTATAGTGACCTGCGCGCCTGAAGATATCCCGCAAGCCTTGGTAAATCAATTAAAAGAAGGTGGGCGAATGATTTTGCCCCTCGGTGTCTACATGCAACGTCTGGTTATTCTTTGCAAAAAATCAGGACGTATAGAAAAAGTTGATGATCTTTCCGTGCGGTTCGTGCCAATGGTGCGCTGATCGTAAGCCTCCCGCATGAGTACCAAGCCGCTCACCAGACCAACGGCAATTCCAAGGCCGACAAATATTGAACCAACTACGATTCCCACTGCAATATTTTTTTCTGCTAACTGTTTTGACGTATTAAATGGGGTCTTTTTTCCTGTAACATCAGGCAAAGTTGATTGTATGGATTCCCACGTGTTGGGATTAAGCCCTTTGTTCTTTGCTATTTTTTGGGCTTTAATAATATTTCCCTTGCCGGCATTGTAAGACCCAAACATGAAATTTATCCGATCCATATGTGAACGTTCCGCCTTCCATAAATTCCATATCATTCTGTTGTAATAAATACCCGCTGCGATATTCCAGCGGGGCTGTTTTCTTGTGCCCTTAATGCCTGGATTCTTTCTTGTAATTTCTTCAAAGGTTCTTGGCATTATCTGCATAACACCCTCTGCTCCCACTCTTGATCTGGCATCTGCCTGCAACCTTGATTCAGCTACAGCCTGAGCCTTGAAATATTGCCAGTCAAAACCAGGGCCAAAATATCTCTTTGAATATTTTGAAAAGTATTTGTCATATTTTACAACCCTGTTATATCGTTCAAAGGCGTGAACTGTTATGGGCATAAGAAGCAATACAATTACCAGCGCCTTTATTATCGTCCAAAATCTTTCTTGCATTTTATCTTATACCTAAGTTGCTTTTTTTGAAACTGATGTATCAGGCCCTGCCGTTTTTTTTGAGGAACAGAACCATCCAGCCTGACATAATCGAGATCGCGCTTGTTCAATAACGGTTCGATCAGGTTCAGCATTGTAGTCCATTCAGAGAAAAGAACGATCTTCCGGTCTTGTTCACTCATCAAGTGATCAATAAGAACATCGAGTTCTTCTAATTTTTTTCAGGATCCAGGCGAATTGTAATAACTGCTTCTCCCAGATTGAGCTGAAAGATATTTCTTCTCAGGATAACCTGTTCACTTATGTCAATTTCGTATTTTTCGCCCTGCCTGATGAGTTTTTCACCTTTAGCTCCAAGCAGCTTGCATGCCTGTAAGTCAGGTGTGAGAGTTTGTCTTTCAGATTTATCATTGTGGTTACTACTTAGTGAGATTTGTCTATAAAAAAACGGTTTCTTTCTATCGATATTTAGTCAAAATTTCAACAAAATATTCTCAGCAAAATATTCTCAGCAAAATGTGTTTTATATCAACTGTCTTCTTTCTGTTTTCAAATCAGCCTGCCGTGAATTTTAAGACCGTGCCACGGGATAAAAGGCCCGGGTCGCGTCAAAACAGAACGGGTTGTTGATTTTTTCACTTTACGAGTTTATAGATAACATCGGAAAGGCAAGGGACGAGAAGATGTGTTCCCAAAAAGATTTGAAAGTACAAAAACAGGCAAAAGTGGATATCAGCCGTGTTGTCGTAATGAATGGATAAGAGGTATTTGCGAAAAACCAAAGGTAAAATGCGCTGACTGTGAAAACCGTGACTTCATACCGGTAACTGATGATATAACAAGAAATCATCTTATGGACACTGATGTACATAGCAGGTCTAAACGGGATTATACTATTGGTATATATCCATTATTAACAGACGAAACATGCAGGACGATTTTATCGTTTGCATGATATGAAAACAGAGGTAATTATATATGATTATGCAGACTTAAATGTTCAAATAACTAAATCATAACCTTTTGATATGATTGACAAGTTATTTTCGGTTACAGTGCCGCGAAGCGGCATAATATAGTTTTTTGCGATATCATCAAAAATGGAAAATGAATAATTAATCTTGGAGAAAATAAAAATGGATATTAAACAATCTTTTGAGATACTTGAATTGGACCGTGGTGCATCGACAGATGAGATCAAACAGTCCTATAAAGATATAGTCACTGTTTGGCATCCTGACCGGTTTTCCAACAATCCCCGTCTGAGACAAAGGGCTGAGGAGAAATTGAAAGAGGTGAATGCAGCATATGACACAGTGAAATCCTATCTGTCCTCAGAACAACGGATGGAGCCAAAGCAGGAAAATGCCCAACCAGATGCCGCGCCATATGATAAAACAGAAGCTGTGGTTGAAGCGGGCACAGGCATTGCTTTAAGCCTGTGGTCCTATCTTTCTTCATTATTTAAAAATGTAGTGACAGACGTGAAGACCGGTATGGACCAAGGGAGCTTGGACCAATCGCAAAGAGGCGCCGGTTGCGGAGGAAGAGGCAGAAGAAGAGACAAAGGTATGGGAAGGCGTGGTGGAGGTAGAGGGAAAGGTCGTGGCTGATCATCTAATCTTCTTGGAAGATTAAATCGCTTCTATAGACTTTCAGATAATTCATTTCACAAGGCCAGAAGGAGATCGCCCCCGGGAAATGCTTTTGGTGATGCCAAAGCCCGGAGCGCCGATGTGCTTGGGCATGTTTTTGAATATTTCCTTGGTGAATTTGCTTTGGCGGAGGGGAAAAAGGGCGGCCAGGCAGGGTTTGTTCTGGCAAAAGGGTCGTTGACTTCCAAAACTTCCGGTGAAGGAGACATCCTCAAAGAACTGATTGAAGCCCGCCTCGTGGATTGTATCGTCAATCTGCCTGCCAAGCTGTTTTTGAATACCCAGCTCCCCGCCAGCTTGTGGTTCTTGAGCCGCAATAAAGCCAACGGCAAATTCCGCAACCGCACAGATGAAATCCTCTTTATTGATGCCCGCAACATGGGGCATTTGATCAACCGCAGAACACGGGAGTTTGCTGCGGAAGATATCGCCACAATAGCAGGAGAACCTATCACAACTGGCGCAATCCTGACGGGGATTATGAAGATGTAAAGGGATATGATTATTCACAGGCGGGATTATATTTCATCACCATTTGCACGCAAAACCGATTGTGTTTGTTTGGGGAAATTAAAAATGGGGAAATAATTTTGAACGATGCAGGGATCATGATCGAACGCCAATGGCAGGAATTGATATATCGTTTTGATAACATCAAGGCAGATGAATTTATCGTCATGCCCAATCATTTTCATGGAATTGTTAAATTCGTAGGGGTACCCCTTGTGGGTACTCCAAACAATAGGGCAACCACAAGGGATTGCCCCTACTTTACGAGTTTATAAATGACATCAGAAAGGCAAAACGGAAAATTGTTTTGGATATGGGAGTAAGTGAGGACAGTAACTATGAGATTTAGAAAATATTTCGACATTGAAAATAGTTATCGCAAAAAGTTTCTTAAAAGTCTTGCTGTGGAAAAGTTAGACCAAGGCGAATTTGTTGTTCAGGAAAAGGCGCATGGCGCCAATCTTTCTTTCTGGTATGACGGAAAGGATCTGAAATCCGCCAAGAGGAGCAGTTTTATACAAGATAACTTTTATGACTATATGCCGGTTGAAGACAAAAACAGGGAAAGAGTTAAAAAGCTCTATACGATTTTAAAGAAAGAAGGCTGCGATTTTAGCGAGTTGGGTGTATATGGTGAATTAGTTGGTGGAACATATCCTCACAAGGATGTGGAAAAGGATACTTCCGCCACAAGAATTCAGAAAGGTATTTTTTACACACCGCACAACGAGTTTTATGCCATTGATGTGGCGATAGACGGCCAATTGATCGATGTAGATAAGTTCAACCATGTCATGGAGAAGGCCGGTTTTCTGTATGCAAAAACTATTTTCAGAGGTACGTTTGAAGAATGCTTGAAATATTCAAACAGCTTTCCTTCTCAGATTTCCGTATGGCTGGGTCTTCCCGAACTCGAAGATAACATATGTGAAGGTGTTGTGATAAAACCGGCAATTCCCAAATTTCTTAGTGATAAAACAAGAGTAATTCTTAAAAACAAGAATGAGAAATGGGCGGAAAAAGCAAAGGCAAGAGACAGGCCAAAAAAGCCTAAGATGACGTTGTCTGAAAAAGGCGAGGAACTATTTAACGAGATGGAGAGCCTTATCACAGAAAACCGACTTCGTAACGTATTATCAAAAACCGGGCCGATTGGACAAAAGGAATTCGGCAAACTCATACAACTTTTTTCAAAAGATATACTTGATGACTTTTTCAAAGACTACCTCGAGGAATATAATGGACTTGAAAAAAAAGAGCAGAAGCAATTGACACGCAAACTGAGTCAAAAATCTGCGGAGCTGATACGCCTTAATTTCATGAACATCGTTGATGGAGAATTTTAGGCCTTTAAGCGCCGAAAGTATGATTTTGCATTGACGAGGCTGGGAATAATGGATGATACAGAGTCAATTTAGGTGAACATTTTCTGGAGGATTATAAAGATTGTATTTACAGGCCGATGAAAAGGCGATTAAAAAGGAATTGCTTGATATAATAGAAAATAGCCGAAGAAAGGTCACGCCGGGAGAATTAGAAAAAGCATTATCCAGGAAATATTCTTTAGAAAAAAAAGAAATAAGATCACTTATAAGGGGCTTGGTAACAGAAAACTTCCTGACATATACAAATCATTATGGCCGGACATTTATAGAGAAATCTTTCAACAAACCTGTTCGCATATCAAAGCATGTCATTCTGAAACCGCCGGGATTCTATTATAAACCCAAAGCAGATGATGTGGTAATTGAGATAGGGCAGGGCGTTTCATTCGGCAATGGTCAACATCCAACAACCAGGCTGGCAATAAGAGGTATAGAGTATGCTTTAAATAAAACAAATTTATTAAAAGCAAAAGAAAAAACAAGCGTTCTTGATATTGGAACAGGCTCCGGTGTTTTGGGAATAACGGCATTAATGATGGGAATTAAAGATGCTGTTGGTGTTGATATTGATCCATGTTCCATAAAAGAAGCCGGGGATAATGCAAAAATTAACAAACTTGAGGATAAATTTGTAATTAAAAATATGTCCTTAGAGGATTTAAATACTAAGTTTACATTGATAACTGCAAATTTAAGATATCCGACATTAATGAATATATATCACAGGCTCGTTAAAATGACAGAGCCTGGTGGTGCTGTTGTACTTTCCGGAATAAAGAGTGATGAAGCTATATCTGTTGTTGATTTATACACGGAAAAGTATTTTGAATGTAAATGGGAAGAATTTGAAAAAGGCTGGGCGGGCCTTGTGTTTTTGAAGACGACTGAAGAATATAGGAGTGTGTGAGACATCCTATAATAAGTAAATAACTCAAATTTTGCGTTCAGTTACTTACTTAATTTATTTACGGACATCTCCCCGTAGTTTTTTAGGAACGAAAAATCGAAAATTATATCACAACACTGAAACCAACTTCAAAGAGAGTGATACATAGCGGTAATATGTAATTTTCTTTATTAAGGAACGTGGACGAAATAACTTCCACAAGTAGGCGCATAGATTTGGGTCAAATTCGTTCGATCTCAGATCACAGAAGTTGATGGAATAGCAGGCTATTTTGATATTTTTGTGATTTGAGATCGGGCAAAGGTGGCCTGAAGCTGTGATGCATAGTTGGGGAAGTTATTTCGTCCACGTTCCTAAGGCACTTTAAAAAATAATAATCCCAAACTGCAGATCCTGTCACTACCTCGCCGGTGTATTTCGACATAGCTAACCAAGCCAAAAACTTCCATGACATCCAGACGATTGTGACAGTATCGCTTCATCCACAAGCAGAGGAGGGCCGGGGGATGGGGACAGATTAAAAGGTGGACGGGTTTCTCAATGAATTGGGTGTCAAAAGCTTGAATTGTGAATTAATAGTAGTAGGCTTTGGGGGGGGGTATGGTAAAATCAAATGTATTTTTCCTTGACAGCTCCTTATAATATGTATTATGAATGTTTGTAATAATGTCCTTACGGAGGTGTATTATGGATATGGTTCGGTTAAACATCACCCTTCCGGCAGATCTGTCTCACCAGTTAAACGAATTAGTGGGCCCCAGAAAAAAGAGTGGTTTCATTACTGAAACCTTGAGACAACGGATTGAAAAAATTCAAAATGAGCAAATGCAGAGGCTCATGGAAAAAGGCTATAAGGCCAGGAAAGCAGAGAGCCTTGCCATAACAAAGGAATTTGA
>JAFDFV010000117.1 GCA_019309665.1 Deltaproteobacteria bacterium
ATGGCATTGAGATGGACTGGGAAAGCCGGGGCATTTTCCCTTTTGCTAAAGTCATTACAAAACTCACTTTTGCCTTGTCCTACTTGGCTTTCCCATCCACTCATGCCTGGCGTTCGGCTGGAGAATAATAACGATCGTCAAAGAAATAATTTGGTGAGATACAAGATGTCCTATAGAATTATTCTATAATATAAAATTTGAGCTGGGTGGCGGTTATCTATCATTTTCTTTGACAAACACCGCTGAAAAAAAGTAACTGTTTTTTCTGAGTTTTCCTGGGTTTAATGTACCGCCGGTGAGTTTAATAGCCAAGTGTGGCGATCAAACCAGGAGATGAATTTTCAATTTTCTATGTGATTCTCCGGTAAAATGAAAAATTTTGATGTGCATAGATGCGGCGAGAAGTGTTTGCCCCTAATTTTCGCATCTGACCCATCCCAAAAAGCGAATTCTCATCACTGAATTTTAAACAACGAGGTCTTTAAGATGATTTTGGAACGTTTACAAGAAGGAATTGTGTTGGGCGACGGTGGAATGATTTTTGAGCTGGAAAGAAGAGGATATGTGAGTGCCGGTCCATTTACACCTGAGGCGGTGATCGAACATCCGGAAGCAGTAAGGCAGCTTCATACTGATTTTGCCAGGGCCGGTGCTGATGTCCTTCAAGCGTGCACCTATTATGCACATCCGGAAAAGCTAAAAGACATAGGGATGGAAAACGCCCTTGAAGACATCAATAAAAATGCCGTTTTGATTGCTCGTGAAATCGCCGATACATATGGAATTCTTGTGGCAGGTAATCTCTGTAATACTTGGGTTTACGATCCAAAGGATATTTCTACGCACCAACAAACGCGAGAACAATTCGAGGCACAGATTTACTACCAAAAGGACCATGGCGTTGATTTTTTTATTGCTGAAACCATCGAATATATAGGTGAGGCCCTTATCGCACTTGAGGCGATTAGGGCTACTGACAGCCCGTCCATGATCACACTTGGATTTAAAAAAAATGATTTGACGTTGGACGGGGTTCGAATAGAAGAAGCGTTTAGGCGGCTTGAAGATGCTGGTGCCGATATCGTTGGGATAAACTGTTTTCGTGATCCGGAAAGAATGCTGCCGTTCGCCGAACGAGTGAAAAATAGCGTGTCCTGCTATGTTGCCACACAACCGGTAGCGTTTCGGTGTACGGAAGACCGACCGTATTTTCAAATTCAGGAATACGACGGTCGAGTGGCCTTCCCTTTGGAACTGGATCCCTTTGTGTTGACGCGTAAGGAGATGGCCTCTTATGCGTTGAAGGCAAAGGAGATTGGAATCCAATACATCGGTTCATGCTGCGGTTCGGCTCCCCATCATATCCGCGCAATGGCTGAAGCCTTGGGGAAAACAACTCCTAACAGCCGATATTCCCCACAAATAGAATTGCATAAAATAATCGGGGATGCTGCTCATACAAAAGAAAAAGACGCACGCATCCTATGTGAGCAGCGCTATGGCAAGGCTCAGTGTCATTTGATTGGACAAGAAGAGTGACTGTACGACCAGTAGTTTTTTTGCAAGATTGGGGTCAGGTCTTGAAATATAAGACTTTTCAAGACCCTTAAACGCACAAAGATTTACCGAAAGGAAATATTGGCTAAAGACATTTCCGCCTAAAGGCGAAGGTTTATACCCTACCCCGTAGAAATTAAATCTTCAGGTATTAGTGGGTTTTAGGCCTATCCGGGAATTGCTGCCTTGATGCCAAAACTTTACCGTATCTCGGATCAACTTGCGGAAATGAACCCATAAACGTCTCCTTCTCCTTATTATCCAATAGCTGTATATCATTACTTTTTTCGTATTATGCAGCTCGGAGAATGATTTTGCAAATTTCATTGATTTTTTTTATCATCATGAAATTCTCTATAGTAGATAAACAGAAAACTATTTAATGTCTTGTTCGGCAGAAAGAAAAAAATGACTGAATACAATCAAAAAGCCGTGGATGCAATTAGTGAACTTCAGAATACAATAAATTCTTTGGGTATTCCCATACCATTGGTTCGCAAATTGAATGGCATCCGTAGTAACGCAATAGAAAAATGCAAGTCGAAAACTACAGAACAGTTCCAGAGGTGCTCGATCACCTGTGTAAAGCTTATTTGGCGCAAGCTAAAATGTTCAAAGAACCATACCGGAGCAAAATCATTCATGCATTTCGAAAGTGCGAGAAAGTAATAAAATAGTGTTCAATAGCAAATCAATCGCCGAACCAGTCAGTTGAGGGGAGTGGGGGAGACGGTACGTTTTTGATAGCCCAGACATTTAACAAAACTGAACCATAGTGAAGGTACGGGGCATCATCTCCCCGGCCCCAGCTTCTTTGTTCGGCAACGGGAGTTGTTCAGAGGAGTAGCATAGGAAAAAGCTGGTCAAAACAGAGAACTACTTGATTTGCCATGCAATTGCTGGTAGTCCTTACAAAACACTACGGGTCAATAATTTCAACAAGTTACATGTCATGGCTTCTGGCAGCACATAACGAAAAAATATGTGTTTGCAAAGTAATACAGGGCGATATTCCCTAACCTATATTGCTTTGCAGGGACTACCCAATTGCTGCGGTCACATTCCTGTCACAATCGGAGCGCCAGCTATTGCATTTTTTGTTTTTGAAGATGATGCCCTGTTAGAGTCTCCTGGTGCTGCATAGTCTTTGTGACCTCGTTCTTTGTGATTCTCCTGCATAGTCATCTATGTGAGCAGCAATTTTATCAGGCAAAAAATATGCACGGTGTTACTTGGACTTCCAGGCAATTAGCACATAGTTCTAAAAATTATCGAAAAACCGAGAAGAGCCGAACAAGCGCATTGACTCTGACCGGGAAAGCCAGGGCGTTTTTCGCTTTTGCCAATTCAGTTATAAAATTCGCTTTTACATAGGCCTTATAAGTTTTCCCGGCAGGTCATGCGTGGCGTTCGACGACAAAAGGATAGAGACATTTAATCAATGGAGGAAAAAATGAAATTGAAAACTGTTGTGTTCTTAATGGTCTTATCTCTGTTTTGCTCTTGCGCTAATGCTGATAAGGTTTCCCACAGGGCTGCAGCAGAAGAGCTTTTGCTCCTGACAAATGCAAACAAAATGTTGAACCTCATCTTGGAACCAATGGAAACAATGATGAAACAACAATTTGTTCAAATGGGTGCCCCTGAAGAATTAAGGCCAGTACTTAACAGATATACAAACAAAATGGTCAAAGTTTATGAGGAAGAGTTCAGCTGGGCAAAGATAAAAAACGACTATATAGATATTTACGTTAAAACGTACACTGAGGGAGAAATTCGCACAATTTCAGAATTTTACAAATCACCAGCAGGTAAAAAGTTTATTGAAAAAATGCCACAAGTTATACAGGAATCAATGGCAATCTCACAAAAAAACATGCCGACATTTCTGAAAAAAATGCGAAAAATATCTGAAGAAATGGATAATGAAATAAAGCAATTAAAAGAACAACAAAAGGAGTAAAGGGCTTTAAGAAATTTATGTTTTGCAACTCAAATTAATAGACGGATCGTCGAACGAGAAAAATGTAGCGGACCTGAACCCGCGCCTAAAAGCGCAGGTTCATTCCGCCGATTTCGATATTTGTCAAGGATGAGAAATGACATATAATGAGAATAATAGTTCTAAAAATTATCGAAAAACCGAGAAGCGTCGAACCAGCTAGTACACCTGACACCAGAAGCCGGGGCGTTTTTTACTTTTGCCATTTCAGAGCAAAACTTCGCTTTTGCGAAGTCATCATTGGCTTCTGGCGCAGGTGACCAGCACGTTAGCTTGGGGTAAGAGGAAGGATCGATATGCAAATACCGGACATTTGGTCATTGCTAACTGGCATGGCAAGCTTTGTTTCTCTATTCCTTTCAGCCGGAGAGAGATTTGCCCGCTGGAGGAAGTACAGCCTTCCAGTTGCAGCGGGACTGGGAGGATTCGCGATTGGCAGGATATCGCCATCTCTATCATCCGGTATGGACCATTTGTTTTCAGAACCTAAGGCAGCTGGCTTTATTCTCCTGATCTTTCTGATAATCGCAGCATTGATTTTGGTGGCCTACCTATTGATGCGCCACGGTCAGGTAATGCTAGCTTATTTTGTTTTTGGAATGGGGATGATTTCTGTGCCCACGAGCATAATGCCAATGTACTCCAAAATGATAGAGACTGTCCCGCCTGGTGACTTAGTAAAACTCGCCCAGGTCAAAGTCACTTCAGGCGAGTATGAACAAGCAATAAAATATCTGGAATCCGCAAAAGACAAGACCAAAAATGATGCTTTTAAGAAAGAGTTGCAAGCCCAGATAGACAAGCTCGTAAGGAAATCGGCCAAAATTTCAGTAGAAAATCAGCCAAAGTAGTTGCTTTCGCTTCAGTCGAAATCTTTAAAGAAAAGCTAACCAGCACCTGCACGAGGACCGCTCGTTCCTCGCGGCCTGTGAGGCGCGCCGTTGGCTCTACCGGAAACATTAACAAAACCATAGGAAATATTTTATGGCAGATACAGATAAAATTCTTTTCCCCAGCCGGTTTGGTATTGAAAAGAGATCCGTGATCGATTCAGATTTCCCAGAATCAGCAAGAATTGCTTTATGGTTTGTTTTACGTCGAACTGTTGAACTGAATCGAACTGAGGGATGGGTTCGAATAGCTGAAGAGATACTTCGGCTCCATAGATTGAAAAAATCTTATGAAGAAGATGAAGCAGCTGATCTGGCCTACTCTATTATCCACCAGTTGGAATGGACAAAAGTGTACATTTTTTGTGAGCGCGTATACGAAAAGTTGCTGACCACAGAAGTTGAATATGATTTCAATGGAAATCCAGAAACTGTATACGAGATAGAGGAAGTTCGTAGGGATTTCGAAAGGGATATTAACCAACTACTTGGAGAAGAAACAATTGTTTACCGTATGAAAAACGGGGAATTTTACCGTCCAGGTAGGTTCCACTCCCAGAAAATTGCCTCTAAAGCTTACAGAGTGTTACAAGACCCTATTCTCAATGATGCACGTCAACATTTTAATAAAGCACGATTGTTTTTTGAGAAGGCGCCAGAACCAGACTTTCCGAATGCCATAAAAGAAGCTGTTTCAGCCATGGAGGCAGCGGCAAAGCATTTGTTCTCTGCAAGACAAAAAGACTTTGAAAAGGTGATTAAGAGTATTAAAGATGCAAACGGAGAGGCTATTCCTCCAACAATAATAAATGGGCTGTTAGCACCTTATCGTTTCAGAGGTGCTGGTCATGCGGTAGCTCATGGCGGGGCGACTGGAGGGAACGCTACTGCCGCTGTCGCCGAATGGACGCTGACAGTTGTAGCAGCATCTATTATTTACTTAAGGGATGTTGCACAATCTTACGAGGCAGAACCGCCTCCTTTTTGAGACCCTCTTGCTGCCACCAATGTTGTCTGTATATTGCAATAAATTTCCGTCTTGAACACTCGGATTTAAGTGACTTCGTGAAAAAGTTAAAAGTAGTTATTCTCAAATCATCGGAAGGATGTTTCAAAATATTGACATTAATTAATGAAAATGAGAGCCAACCACGGCATTAAGGGCGACGGCAAAAAGCCGCCGCGCCTTATGCCAGGCGTTATACGTTTAACGGGAAATCATGAAATCTGATCTAATACTTCCATCAGAGATACCATGGAATGAAATCAAGGGGGCTGACTTAGAAGAGCTTCTCTATTGGTTATTCGATTCAATGGGAGCAAAAGATCTGGAATGGCGAATTGGGGGAAAAGGGAAAGGAACTGCTGGGGTTCGGGACGTTCATTAGTTTATAAGTTGACAGAGCGCTTGAACTATGGTGTCGAGCCTTTACGTTGTGGGCGAAGACTGGTACGAATCGTGAAGAAACAGTAAGAAATGGGGTCATAAAATGGGGTCAAGTCTACGGTTGACCCTTGTTCAAAATTAATAAGGGTCAAAAGTAGACTTGACCCCTTTTCCAGGATTATGAATGGAGCAGCTACAAAGGTTATCTGTCATATGCGAAAAAGTGGAACTGGTTACACAAAGATTATATTTTTTCCATGATAACCCCAAAAAAACGGGGAAGGCTGAAACCATAACCCCAAAAAAACAGGGCAGACTGAAACCGTTCATTGAATTTATGCAAAAAGATGATTCAGAAGAAGTTACAAAGCTGTTCTCATTAAAGAAACTTCCATCATTTTTTGGTCCGGAAAGTTTCATAACAGGAATAAAAGAAAAATATTATTTTAAGAAAAAAAGCTGTGAGGTTCCTCAATCAAAAAGTCCTCAATCAAAAAGTCCGGCTCCGACATCTGATTTAATAATTTCATCGGTGTGTGAACATTATGGCGTATCGTTTAATGAATTATTGATAACAAGACGCGGGATTTCAAATGAACCGCGCAATATCGCAGTTTATCTATTACGTCAAATACGTGGCGAACACCTTAATAACATAGGGGAACTCTTTAATATCAAAGCATACAGCACAGTAAGCAGCATATTACGAAGAGTTTCGAAGCTTAAAAAACATGACAGAAAAATTAAAAAACAGATAGGGAAAATACAAGACAGTATTAATAAGGGTCAAAGGCAGACCTGACCCCTTTTTTTTCTTTTTTGTTGTATCTGAGCGTCAAAAGCATAATGGCATGAGCTGGTCAAAAGGTGGTTCTGTAGCCTTGGCAATAATTACATCTCTGAAAAGAAACAAAGAATATAAACGGTGGTTTGAGGAGAAAGAAATTGATTTCAAATTGGCGGCGTAAATCTGAAAATTCCTAACCGCACAGGTCGAAAGTTTTCGTATGTACCGGCCCTGTGTTTTGGTTCAGGTTGAGCGGGAGAACAAAATATCCCATATAAAACAGCAACAACTACGAGAATAATCGCGGCTATTATCTGCCATTTTTCACTAAACTCTTTCATATATGTTTAAATTATTTCTTAGAAGTTTAATACAAGGATTTTTCTTGGCTATCGGTTTTTTTTGCGGGACCTATCTTTGCTTGTGGCTGGCGCGTGAATACACGTGGCAGTTACTCTAAATACCTCGAAATTTGATAAGGGGGCTTTTCTATATCCCACCCTCCCGCTAAAAGTGTTAAAAAAATTGATTTGAGCGATAAATTTGAGGTCTATAGATAATTTCCGATGTTTGTTACGTTTTTGCACATACGGCTCATTTTGAACTTTTTATGCCAGGAACGATATTGGGGCTATCCGGTTCAAATTTTTTTATTTAGGGGTTTTTTTATTTATTTAGAAAAATAATCTAATAATATTAATAATATCCAACATACTAATTCTAAACCTATGCTTAATGTCCATATAAATATGGCTATTTTAAAAACCATTGGAAATTTTATGTCATTGACTGGTTTCAATTTTTAATTCTCTTTTAAGGTGATAAGGTGATTTAGTATTATCTCTATATTCATTAATTATTATATTTGATGGTCTCGTAAAAAGTCCCAACATTTTATTTTAACCGCAATATATAGTATTATTGTCTTGCATTATGCCTATATGTTGTGGTAAGAAATCAGTTTTCCGACTTTTTACGAGACCGTCATATTTAAAAAGATAGTTATTGATTTAGTGTTTTAAATTTTTAAATTTAATAATTGTTTTTTAACAATATGCCCATTAAATAAATTTATATCTTTTTCATTCTTGGAGACTTGCCAATTAATGCAGCACTAATATTAAGATACGAACCGTATCTGGTAATTAAAGAAAGGCATGAAAAGTGACTGTGGGTCAATTTTTAAACATTGCAGTCTATTTCTTTAATAATATAAATAGGAACAATAGAATGCCAAAAGCAACAATAAGAAGCATATCAATTGAATGCCAAAAATATAGGAATGTGTCAGAAGTAAATTCCCAGATATTAATTGCAGCATTGCCTACTACTAAAATTCCATATTCTACAAGCAAGACTACCCCCTTAATGACAATCGGATAGAGGAATCAATGACACGGCCCGAGGAAACCCTATCCTTTTTAAAAATTAGAAGCGATAGGATAAACCTAATAGGCCACAATGCGTTGAAAGATCGATTTCGCGGCTTTCCCCTATGCTCCCTAAATGGTCCTCAATTACAAAAGTAAAAGCAGTGGTAACTTCTCAATAAGTTTTGGTAGTAGACAAAATACTACCATTACCTTTTGCAAGTTGCTTAAGGCATGGTAAAGTATTTCTACCGGGAGGGAAAGAGAAAAATATTATCCTGGTTTCAAATTGGACATATTATGATATGGATGCAGATGTCATACCGCAAAGATGTGAGACGTGCCACGACAAGCCAGACTGGATACGCCTGGAACCCGGTTGCGGGACGTTCCAGGGCAATTGCATCAAAATTTTAGACCTTTAAAAATCAAATAGTTACGTAATGCAGCAAGCAGCTTATCAGTGCTTATTTTTGAAACGGTATTTGCAACCTATTGATTTA
>JAFDFV010000482.1 GCA_019309665.1 Deltaproteobacteria bacterium
AAATGAACGTTTCAAAAACAAACTATTCATCCATATTGATACAATTCTAAACCATAATACAATGCTCGAACTGACAGGCACCTGTGATATTGTTTTTCATTTAGCAGCAGCAGTTGGAGTACAGTATATACTTAACAATCCTCTTAAATCAATAAAAACTAATATCCAGGGAACAGAAAAAGTTCTTGAACTATGTGACAAGTTTAAGAAAAAGGTTCTTATAGCATCAACATCCGAAGTATATGGCAAGCATCTTCATGCTCCATTAGTTGAAACAGACAATATAATATACGGCCCTTCAAGTAAATTCAGATGGAGTTATGCAGCTACAAAACTTATGGATGAATTTACAGCGCTCGCTTACTATAGAAAAACTGGATTGCAGGTAATTATAACTCGTCTTTTTAATACCGTCGGCCCAAAACAGACCGGTGCATATGGAATGGTTATCCCAAGATTTGTTTCACAGGCTTTAAAAAATGAGCCCTTAACAGTCTATGGGGACGGCAACCAGACAAGAACATTCACATATGTTAAAGATGTAGTTGAAGCGCTTATGACTCTCGTGGAAAACGATGGTGCTGTCGGAGAAGTATTCAATGTGGGTGGAACTGAGGAAATTTCGATTAACGATCTTGCGAAGAGAATAATAAAAGAAACAGACTCTAAATCAACTATTAAACTTATTCCCTATAATGAGGCATTTGGCAAAGATTTTGAAGATATGCAGCGCAGAGTACCAGGTACTGAAAAAATCAACAAACTTATAGGTTTTGAGCCAAAAACCGATTTTGATACAATGCTGAGAAAAATTATCAGGTATATGAAAAAGAAATAATTCAATCCAAGCTCCCATCTTGGTATAGTTTATATACCCCTAAAATACACCCATCTTTTATACCCTTGACTCTGGAACCACAGTATGGTATTTTAGATAGTGCCTGAACGAAAACTGCTATTTTTTCCAATTTCTGCGTCAGGCTTAAATTTTAATCCTCAAAATACTCAATGTATTCCTGTGGTTAAAATTTTCGCCTTCCTTGAACTTGAAAAAACTATCTATTTTTCGTTCGGGCACTAGATAAAAAGGGGGGTAATATGCTTATTCCAGCCAAAATTCAGATTGACAAAAAAAATTACGAGTTCATGAAGCAGGTCTATAAGGAGTTGCATTACAGAAGCCTAAGCGAGTATATACGAGAAGCAATCAATGCAAAAGTGCAACAAGACCGTAAAAGGCTCCGGGAATTAAAAAGGACGGAAGCCATGGAGATGATCGGTAGAGCGCAGTATGATAACGTTTTTGAATCAATAGAAGGTGAAGATTTTGAGAACCGGTGAAATCTATTGGGTAAATCTTGATCCAAGTATTGGGGATGAAATCAAGAAGAAACGACCGGTAGTCATAGTAAACGGTGGCCATGACAAGCATCTTAAACTTGCTGTTATTGTGCCCGTTACTGCCTGGAGTCCATATTGGAAAAAAAATCCATTTTTTGTTTCTTTGGAACCTAACTCAAGCAATGGCCTGCAGAAAAAATCGGCAATTGACTGTTTTCAGATTAGGGCTATTAGTCATAAAAGATTTGTGGGAAAGATCGGAAACATCTCAGACGATGAAATCTACCTTATAAAGAAGTCAATTGCCCTGATTCTTGATATTGATCCGGAACACTGCGAGTCCACGGAAGTACTTTGAGCCGTAACAGGTAATGTTTTTATATAAAAAACCTACGCATGCCTCGTGGAATCCGAACGAAAACTATAGCCACTGCTCTCTCCACATCTCCCACATCAAAAGTGCCCAGAGCTGATATTGGCGATTAATCCTGCCGGACAGGTGCTCTTTAATTTTTTTCTCAACTATCACATGATCGAATAAACCTTCTTTTTTTAAATGCTCAGGAGAAAGATAATCTAAAAGAAGGTCTTTCAGCTCTTTACGCAACCAGTGAGCTATCGGAACCCCAAAACCCATCTTTGGCCTTTCAAATAATTCTCCGGGCACATATTTAGCCAAAAGCTTTTTAAGAATATACTTGCC
>JAFDFV010000483.1 GCA_019309665.1 Deltaproteobacteria bacterium
GATATTTATAATTATTAATGTTTACAGTCAACATATTGCACAAAAGTAATATGCTATTTCCATGATTAAAAATTTCATCAATAAAAAAAATATTTTCATTTTACTTATAGTGATAGCCGGCATTATTTGCGGAATTTTAGCGGGTTTTTTTTTAGCTCTGACGCACGACCTGCCCCAGATAAGCTCCCTTGAAAATTTCAGGCCGTCTGCAGTCACCCGAATATATTCATCAGACAAGGTTCTTATAGCAGAACTATTTGCAGAAAAAAGGGACCCGGTAACCCTTAAAGTCATACCCGAATATCTCAAAAAAGCCATAATTACAACAGAAGACAGAAACTTTTACACCCACAGTGGAATTGACATAAAAGGAATTATTAGAGCCATAATAAAGGACATATGGGCGGGAAAATTTGTTGAAGGAGCAAGCACCATCACACAGCAGCTCGCAAAAACGCTTTTTCTTACTCCTCAAAAAAACCTGGCCAGAAAATTAAAGGAAGCTTTTCTGGCTTTTCACCTGGAGCGCCGGTACACTAAGGATGAAATACTGGAGCTGTATCTCAACCAGGTATATTTCGGCAGCGGCGCATATGGAGTAGAATCTGCCGCAAGAATATTTTTCAACAAATCAGTAAAAGACTTAACCCTTGCTGAATGCTCGCTTGTTTCAGCCATGCCAAAAGCTCCCTCAAGATATTCTCCGCTGGTCAACAGAGATCTATCAATAAAGCGTAGAAACATTGTATTAAAACAAATGCTGGAAACAGGCATAATTAATGAAACAGAATATAATAATGCATTAAACGAAACACTTAACTTATCAAAAAAAAATAAAACCTCGCTCAAAGCGCCTTATTTTGTTGAATATGTTAAAGATTTCCTTGAAAATATTATAGGCTCATCAAGGCTTTATAAAGGAGGGCTTACAATATATACTACTCTTTCCTATGAGCTGCAGAAAACGGCTGAGGATGCAATCGCAAAGGGCATTTCAGATCTTGAGTCAAGAATGAAACAGCAGGGAATAATTAATCCTGACCCTCAAAGTGCCCTTGTCTGCCTTGACATTCAGTCAGGAGGAATTCTTGCCATGATCGGCGGCAAAGATTTCTATAAAAGTCCATACAACAGAGCCACCGTTGCACGAAGACAGCCGGGTTCAGCTTTTAAACCAATTGTCTATGCTCATGCAATGGAAAAGGGTTTCACGCAAAACATGATGATACTGGATGCCCCTGTTGCCTTTAAAGGAAGAAAAAAAGGCGAAGCATGGAAGCCTGAAAACTTTTCTAAAAATTATCAGGGTGAAATAACTCTCAGAAAAGCTCTTGCTCTATCAAAAAATATACCCGCAGTCAGACTAATAGAAATGCTCGGGCCTTCCTCTGTAGTCCAGTTCGGATACAAACTCGGCATTAAATCTACTCTTTCTCCAAATTTATCTCTTGCTCTAGGGACTTCTGAAGTGACTCTTTTAGAATTGACTTCTGCCTATACGGTTTTTCCAAACAGGGGGAAAAGTATAAAGCCATACGGAGTAATGGAAATTGTTGATCACAACGGACGCATTGTCTGGCGTGCAAAACCAAAGAAAAGGCTGGTAATGTCACGTACCGGTGCCGCAATAATGACAGACATGCTTATGGCAGTCGTAAAAGAAGGTACCGGCAAAAAAGCAAATATTATAAAACGTCCTGTTGCCGGGAAAACAGGGACTACAGATAAATGTAAAGATGCCCTTTTTGTCGGATTTTCCCCTTCAATTGCAACAGGTGTATGGGTGGGTCGGGATAAGTTTGTTACCTTGGGGAAACGGGAAACAGGCGCAAGAGCGGCTCTTCCCATATGGATGGAATTTATGGAAAAAGCTCTGGCAGACGAACCTTTTCAATACTTTGATATTCCTGATGATGTTGTACACCGAGCCCAGGGAATATCAAGGTTATTCCCCTTGACACCCTATATTAATAATGATGAACTTAAGTGCCTAAAGTGAGCTAAAGTATATTAAAGTGCCTAAAGTTGATGAAATCGCTTCGCTCCGCCAGTTTATAACTTGGCAGAATACCTCATCAATTTATTCCCCTTGACACCCTATATCAATAATACTAAGGGGTTCAGAAAAAATACCGTGAACCGAAGAGTTGTACTTGGAGCTGCTTTTGCCGTTTTACTCTCCCGCTTTTTCTATCCAAACGCAAATATCATATATGTAGCATGTATGGGAATGTTCCTTGTCGGAGCTGCGTATATAGCAGACTATTTCCGCAATAAAAAATCAACATGAAACAGATAATTCTCGGAACAGCCGGACATATAGATCACGGAAAGACCGCCCTTATCAAGGCGGTTACAGGCATTGATACTGACCGGTTAAAGGAAGAAAAGCTCAGAGGAATAACTATTGAACTGGGCTTTGCCTCTATTGATCTCCCAAGCGGTCAGCATCTTGGAATTATTGATGTGCCCGGCCATGAAAAATTTATAAAAAACATGGTCGCAGGAGCCACAGGTATTGATATTGTTGCAATGGTAATCGCGGCTGACGAAGGAGTAATGCCTCAAACAAGAGAGCATATGGAAATTTGCACCCTTCTGGAAATAAAACAAGGTCTCGTTGTTTTGACAAAGACAGACCTTGTGGATGAAGAATGGCTGGAGCTTGTAATCGAAGATGTAAACGAATTTACCCGGGGAACATTTCTTGAGGGCAAACCGGTTATGCCGGTATCATCTGTTACAGGCCAGGGGATTCCGGAATTTATAAAAACCCTTGATGAATTAAGTGCTGTGACTCCCAGCCGTTCTGTAAAAAGTCTGTTTCGTCTTCCTGTGGACAGAGTTTTCAGCATAAAGGGGTTTGGCACAGTTATTACAGGCACACTGATTTCAGGACATGTCAAGACCGGCGATACCGTTATGATCTATCCTTCCGGTATTACATCAAAAGTCCGCGGTATTCAGGTACATAATCAGAGCGTCAGTATTGCGGAAGCGGGGATGCGTACAGCAATTAACTTTCAGGGACTTGAAAAGGCTTCCGTGCAAAGAGGAGAAGTAGTGTCAAGCCCCGGGGCTTTACGGCCGAGTTATATGCTTGACGTGTCTATTCACTTTCTTAAAAGCAATAAAAAACCCGTTAAAAACCGCACACTCATCAGATTCCATACAGGTACCAGCGAAATTCCAGGCCATGTTGTATTACTTGATAAAGACGAAATTATCCCGGGAGAAACTACTGTTGCCCAAATCAGGCTTGATTCTCCTGTTGCCGTAGTAAGTGATGACAAATTCGTTATTAGAAGCTATTCTCCGGTACGCACAATCGGTGGAGGACAAATATTAAACCCGCTTCCACAAAAACATAAACGGTTCAAAAAAAGTATTTCTGAAGGATTAAAAACTCTGATAACACAACCGCCTGAAGAAATTATTGCCTACCATGTTGACAATTCCGGTTATAAAGGAATCTCATTCTCAAACCTCAAAATTATGACAAATATACCTGAAAAACAGCTTGATAATGCCCTGCAAAAGCTAATGTCAATAAAGACAGTCAAATGTGCCGACAGGGAAAACAAAATTTACATCCACAAAAACTGCTATGAAAATTTAAATAAAAAAATTTCATTCTTTCTTGAAAATTATCACAGGACAAATCCGCTAAAAGCCGGTATGCCCAAAGAAGAACTCAAGTCCAAGCTGCCTTCGGCCGGTTTAAAACTTTTTAATCTTATGCTCGACATGATGATAAAAAACAAAGAAGTCGTTTCTGAGGGAGAGACTGTCCGCCTTTCTTCACATACTGTTTCCCTTGGAGGCGATCAGGCTGAAGTAAAAGAAAAAATTTTGACTACATATCTTAAAAGCGGACTCTGTCCTCCATATTTCAAAGATCTGAGCAAAACACTTGATATTGATGCAAAAAGAGCCAAAGATGTGCTTATGCTTCTTATAGAGGAAGGGCTAATAATCAAAACAAAAGAAGAACTTTATTTCCATGTGGAGGTTGTAAATA
>JAFDFV010000484.1 GCA_019309665.1 Deltaproteobacteria bacterium
TTTGTTATAGTATTTATAGTATCATGGCGTTTCTGCTATTCGCTGATTATTGATCGCGGTATATTTAATCAGAGAATAATTCTTTTGGGTTCCGGAAAGTTTGCACAAAATATTATAAGTGAAATAAATGATAAAAAAGATTGTGGGTACACTGTATCACTTGTTGTGCCGGACTCCAGTGATAATGCTGATCTTGTATTCGACAAGAATGCTATAAAAATATTTGAAAACAATTATCAAGGGTTATGTGAAATTGCAAGGAGCTTTAATATTAATAAAATTATTGTAGCCCTTACAGAAAAAAGAGAGATTTTCCCGACCAAAGAACTTTTAAAATGCCGTGTTGACGGGATAGACGTGCTTGAAGGAAACAGCTTCTATGAAAGGCTCACAGGCAAACTGATCGTAGAGCATATAAATCCCGGATGGCTTATATTCTCGGATGGTTTTCAAAAACCTCCTTTTAGGCGATTTTTAAAACGAGCCGTTGATTTGATTTTATCTTTTACATTCATAGTCATTCTTTTGCCGGTTATTATAATAGCAACCATTCTGATAAAAATTGATTCCAGGGGGCCGGTATTTTTCTCACAGGAAAGGGTAGGGGAAAAACGAAAAAAATATATAATGTACAAATTCCGCTCAATGATTACAGGTGCTGAAAAACTCAGTGGACCTGTCTGGGCTGAGAATAATGATGATCGCATTACTCGTGTTGGGAAGTTTATTCGTAAATGGCGTATTGATGAAATACCTCAACTCTGGAATGTTTTAAAAGGTAATATGAGCTTTGTAGGACCACGTCCTGAACGTGAATTCTTCGTAAAAAAACTGGGAGACATTATTCCTTACTATGTTGAGCGTTTTACAGTAAAGCCCGGGATAACGGGATGGACGCAGGTAAGTTATGGATACGGGGCATCAGTTGACGATGCCATTGAAAAGCTGAACTATGATCTTTTTTACATAAAAAACTTATCAGCATTCATGGATTTTGTTATTATTCTGAGAACCATCAAAATAGTTCTCTTTGGAAAAGGCGCAAGATAGTGTACAGTAAGCAGTGTACAGTAAGCAGTAAGCAGTGAGCCGAAAATAGAATAAATTGTATTAAAAAACAACTGGTTAATTCATAATTAAGAATGTAATTGACAAGGCGGAGCTGTATAGAGACCTTTGCAAAGATCTCAATCCATAATGGAGAAAGAAATATGAAAAAATTAATTATATTTTTTTATCTTTGTTCTGCGATAAGCATAACCTTTTCTTCAACCGCAATGGCCATTGATACAGATCAAAATTATTATAAGATCGGCAGTGGTGATGTCCTTGAAATTATTACATGGAAAGAAGAAGATTTCTCAAGAGAAGACATATTGGTCAGGATAGACGGAATGATTACTTTCCCATTACTCGACGATATTCAGGCAGCAGGCAAAACACCTTTGGATCTCAAAAAAGATATTGAAACAAAGCTAAAGGAATTTTTAGATAATCCCGTCGTTACAGTCAATGTTATAAACCCGTTAAGCCAAAGGTTTTACATTCTTGGGGAAATAGTCAGGACCGGTGAATATCAGCTTGTTAAAAAACTTACAGTGTTGCAGGCTTTTGCGCTTGCAGGGGGTTTTACCGAGTGGGCATCAAAAAAAGAGATTATTTTACTTCGTATTGAAGACAATAAGGAAAAAATTATAAGGGTTAATTATAAAAATATTATTAAAGGCAAAGATTACAGCCAAAATATACTAATCAAGGCTGATGATACAATTATCGTGCCTTAATTTTTTCAGAAGGATATTGTAACCATGAAAAACAAATATTATTTATTTTTATTTGCAGTGAGTTATTTGCTTTTATTTACAATATCAAATGCCGACAGTTACCAGGCGACATTCACACCCAGAATTTCAGTAAGTGAAGAATATACAGACAACCATTTTCTAACAGATGATAATAAAGAGCATGAATATATTACGACCACCTCAATAGGTTTTACTGCCGAAGTGCTTGGGAGAAGCAATGGTATGTCTATCTCTTAT
>JAFDFV010000485.1 GCA_019309665.1 Deltaproteobacteria bacterium
AATTTCTTCCGGACTTACATCTTCTAATGAAAGATTTTCTACCAGCAGTTCTTTTAACTTTTTTCGTATTTCAGGCAATTCCATTTCTTTTTGGTCTCCCATCGACAGCTCCTTATCAGAAATTTACAAACTCAAAAATTAACTTGTCAACAACATGAGGTGGCGGGCACTTAAATTTAAGTGCCCGCCACCTCATGTCAATTTCATAATGATTTTGTAAGTTTCTGCTTATATTATTCACTCCAGACATCATGAAACAGGAAACATTGGTATGGATACTTTTTAACAAATGCTTCAATTATTTCTACGTAATTCTGAACCCACTGATGGAGTTGTTGGCGCTTATTATATTTTCTATCATAGCGTGGATATATTACATTAGATACATCAACAATATACTTATGGCTTGAAACCTTATTTGACAGCAAAACCACTACAGAAGATTCAACTGCGGCGGCGACAGCAAAACCGCTGAAAGGGAACCATGCTTTTTCACCTAAAAATGCAACTTCAACGGATTTAGCTCCGTATCTTCTGTCTCCCATGATAGATACAATATGGCCTTTTTTCAAAACATCCATTATTTCTACTTCGTATCGCTATATTGTCTTCAGGGCGCATAAGAAGATATACTGTTCTTCCTATTTTTTTTAAGACGGTTAAGGCGATTTGCCAGCTACCTATATGTGATGTTAACAAGATTATTCCTTGTTTATTATTTTGAAGCAGGGCTATCAACTCATTGTATCCATTAAGTTGAATATCAAATGTTGTATGCCCGGAAACAGACGCATATCTGTCAATAAGCTGCTTCCCCTGACTAATAAACAGACGGTAAACATGCAATAGCCTTATTAAATAACCGCAATCGGGAAATCTTTTATTCGTATATGAAAGAGCAGCAGAAACTGCAGGTCGGTCAAAAACCAAATAATAAAGGCAGACAATATACAAAAAACCATATGTTTTGCGTAGCCCGAATAATTTCAGGAGAGCTTTAAAAAACCAGAAGCCGAATTTATTTCCTCTTTTCTTGGTATTTATATTTTGTGACCGTTCAATAGGTTCCATGATTACTACCCGTACTAATTTTTTTGCGAAATATTTGCGCAGCACCAAATACAATTATACCTGTTAATAGTGCTGCTATTGGTGCAACAATCAAGGAACCCAGTAACCACTCTATAAGCCTTGCCGGAAGCTGGCCAAACACTGTATTCAGGTTAACATCGGTCAGCCATTGTCCATTTCGCATATAATAACCAAGCTCAATGCAAATCAGAGGAACAAAAGGCGGCATGCATAAATGTTGTATATTCAGCGCCATTATCTTATTCAGATGCAGGCGTGTTGCAACATAAGCAATTACTAAGGAATGCATTGATATAAGAGGCAGTACTGCAAAAAAGGTCCCAACTGCGGCTGACATGGCCAATCCGCCGGGGCTTGCGTTTTCTTTCAGTAATTTTTTTAACAATTTTACAGGATGACGCATTAAACTGAAGTCAACCTGCTTTCTATGGGCTGCAACAAGTTTTTGGTGCGGAAACGGTAAAAGGCGTCTTCCAACCAGTCTGGTATGCATACATGAAATGCGGAAATTATCTATAAATGGTTTAAAACTCGAAATTCGCATATTCGGTTCAGGATACCAGACGTCAATTTCAACAGTTTTTAAATACAGTCCTGCCCAAGCCGCTCTGGCCAGAACTTCAGCCTCAAAATCGTAATGAGAACCTTGCATATTCAACTGTAAAAGATGTTTTACAGGGTAAGCTCGAAATCCACTCTGGCAATCATCGATGGATGCACCTGTTTCCACTCTGAGCCAGAAATTTGCAAGCTTTCTTCCAAACCGGCTTGAATTTGGAATGTTTTTCCCATTAAATTTTCTGCACCCGATAATTACAGATGTTTCGTTATCCTGAAGCAAAGGTATGAATTTTTCTAAATTCCTGGGATAGTGCTGGCCATCCGCATCAATAGTAATCATAAAACGACCGCCACATGCTTCAATATGCCTTAAAGCAGTGAGAATAGCCTGCCCCTTACCTTTGTTATTATTATGCTTTAATACCTCAATATCGCTACCTGAAAATAATGCTGAAATATCCGTATCAGTACTACCATCATCAACAACAACCACTTTTTGCAAATATGAACGGCAACCCAAAACAACATCTTTAACAGTATTCTTATTGTTAAATACCGGAATAACACACCAGATATGTTCAGTTGAAAATGAGCTGTTTTGTTTCATGCGAGTTGTTTTGAGATAATTGATCAATTAGGCTTCGTCCTGATTTGTTATCTTTTTTATGGCCTTGTTTTCTACAAGCATCTTATTTTCTACCAGGAGATCGGCTCGGAATCTACGTTCAAATTTAATATTTTTATAGTAACTTACTAATTATTTACAATTTTTAGTGAAACTCCGTGTCGTTCCG
>JAFDFV010000486.1 GCA_019309665.1 Deltaproteobacteria bacterium
CAAAACCCATACCATTGGGATGCAGTTGCAAAGGTATTTCAGGAGATCAACCATCATCCTTTCTCAAGTACGGCAGCAAAACTTATCAGCCAGTGGCAGCAATTTGTTTTGACCGTTGATTTAGGGAATAGTTTTAGGAATGACAATGAGTCTGATGATTGCTGGATTAGATGGTTGATGGAGACTGGTTTAGATGAAGGAAAAAATGAAAAAGGGTTTGCCAAGAAAATAAAAACCTGGCTGGAATCTTTCTGCCGGAATCCTTCAATTCAATTCCTGAAGCAACAAAAATGTATCTCCCTTCTGACCCGAGATATATGCGATATATATGGACTTAAAAAGCGCCACTATAACTTGTACAAAATTGTGTCGATGTGTACAAGCGGATATAAAGGGTCTGTTGTTAGCCGGCAGGCATGGCTTAAAAAGATGCATGCTGACCAATTTATACTGCTTATTATAGAATGCTGGAAGCAGAATGTAGTGAAATTATTGCCGGATCCATCCCATGCCCACAAGTCGGTTTATAAAGAGCATGCACTGTGGCTCGCAGTTGTAAAAGAACAAAATCCATCGGCCTATCAAAAGGTTATTGATAAATGGAAAATAGATCACAAGAGAAGAAAAAATCTTTGGAAAGCAATTAGAGAATCGAATTTGGCTGTTTAGCAAAGAAACAGGGAAATATATTATATATCATGGAAAGGAAGTTCCTGTTGTTTAGGAGCGTTGTCAATATCCTCAAGGCCTTGCCGATTGACTGCCTCTTTATTTAAAATTCTCACAAGCTTTTTGATGCATGGCCTGCCAATAACCCACCTCACTTTTCAATTCCAGATACCCTTTTTCTGTAATGAAAATCAGTGGGGGTTTTTCAACTGGCAAATCAATGACTTGATTGTAGATTTCAGGGGTGTATAATGGCAGTAATTACTTTCGTAAACAAAGCGAGCAAAGTTGTATGGAAAAAAATTAAAATTGGCAGCGCCGAAGGCGCATTCCTCAATTTTAGGCACTTTAATATACTTTAGGAACGTGGACGAAATAACTTCCCCAACTATACATCACAGCTTCAGGCCGCCTTTGTCCGGTCTCAGATCACAAAAATATTGAAATAGCTCGCTATTCCTTCAACTTTTGTGATCTGAGATCGAACAAACTTGAGGAAGTTAATTCGTCCACGTTCCTTAGCTCACTTTAGTTATGTCCGCACCGAAGGTGCGCTAACTTGAGGAATAGCAGTGATTTCTAATAAACCGTTTCTTTTGAAACGTCTTTTTGCAGTTTCTTTTCTGTTGATACTTTTCCTTATTGTAACAATGCTTCTGGGAATTTCAATTGGTTCCACTGGAAACGAGTTAAAGACTATTTTTCAGTTGTTGTCAGGGGAAAGATCTGTAGATCCAATGAGAGAAGCCATAATCTGGGAAATCCGATTTCCCCGCGTGATTCTGGCTGCTCTGGTTGGGGCTACTCTTTCCCTTGGGGGACTTGTCTTCCAGGTTTTACTCCGCAATCCTCTTGCCGAGCCATACATTCTGGGAATTTCCGGAGGTTCGGCAGTGGGCGCCATAATCGGCATCCTGATGGGGTTGTCCCGCTTCCCCGGCGTTGCATTTACTGCATTTGCCGGAAGTGTTGCCACGCTCTTGCTTATTGTTCTGATGTCTTCGGGTCAATCAATTCTTAAAAAGGATTCACTCCTTTTATCAGGAGTGATGATAAATGCTTTTTGCTCGGCAATAATTATGTTTCTTGTTTCCATGACTCAGGACGCAAGGCTTCACAATATTATTTTCTGGCTTATGGGTGATCTTTCCATGTCTGATACCAGACAGGTAGTAATACTTGCCGCAACGCTTTTCCCCTGTTTTTTGCTTCTTTTCCTGCTTTCTCATTCTATGAATTTGCTTCTTATGGGGCAGGAAATGGCCCAGACAATGGGAGTAAATATAAAGTTAGTGACAATGACTCTCCTCGTTGTTACTTCATTTATGGTGAGCGCTACCGTAAGCCATTGCGGCCTTCTGGGGTTTGTCGGGCTGGTCATACCCCATGGTTTTCGTCTTGTCCTGGGACCCGATAACCGTGTGCTTGTTCCGTCATGCGTGCTTGGCGGAGGAGCTTATATGATTTTATGTGATTTACTGGCAAGAGTTCTTCCCGATCAAGGAGAGATTCCTGTGGGTGTGATCACCGCCATGATAGGAGCGCCTATTTTTATTTTTCTGTTAAAAAGATCCAAACAATAAACAGGGTCACGTCATTTAAGCTGATAACCTACTGAATTCACAAGAATTGCTTACTTATTCATTTTTCAATAAATTCGAAGCACGAAGCTCGAAATCCAAAACAAATACGAATGACCACAATTCAAAATTCAAAACATGGTGGAATGCCATAGATATTAGCAATTTAGCACTGACTTTGACGTTTCCCTGAGATAATAAACATGGCAGTTGATATAAAGAACATAAGTTATTATTACGGGGACAACCCTGTTTTAAAGAATCTTTCCTTTAATGTTTGCGAGGGTGATTTTTTTATCATAATCGGCCCCAATGGGTCCGGCAAGACCACTTTGATGAATGCGGTTTCGGGAATCCTGAATTGTCAAGAGGGCAGGGTGGAGATTTTCGGTCGTTCCATACAGAGCTACAACAGGAAGGATCTGGCAAAAAAAATTGCCTTTGTCCCGCAGATGTTTCCGGCTGATTTTCCTTTTTCCGTAACTGAGATGGTTCTTATGGGGCGTTCGCCACATCTTGGAATGTTTGGGCTGGAAAAGGAAGAGGATATTAAACTTGCAAAACAGGCTATGAATTTTACCGAAGTTGAGCATCTTGCGCATCGAAAGCTGAACCAGCTTAGCGGGGGAGAACGGCAGCGGGTTTTTATAGCAAGAGCCATCTGTCAGGAACCGCAGGTTATACTTCTGGATGAGCCTACCGCATCACTGGATCTTGCCCATCAGGTAAAAATAATGGATTTGATGGACAGGTTGAAGCGGGAAAAAGGAATTACAATTATTATGGTATCTCATGATTTGAATCTTGCTGCAATGTATGGAGACCGGCTGCTCTTGCTGAACAGGGGGCAGGCGGTCAGTCTTGGGGAGGCAACCTACGGATGCAGGTTGCTGGTTGATGAGAGTCCGCTGGGGAAATTTCCACGTATCACACTGGTGCCACAAAAGATTGTTGATTGTTGATTGTTGCAGGGATCAGGCGTCAGGGATTAGTTTCTTAGCTCTAAAATTCGTGTTTTTTTGGCAGAAAATAAATTCGAAATGCGA
>JAFDFV010000118.1 GCA_019309665.1 Deltaproteobacteria bacterium
TTTTCCTTCAGCGGCCAGTGTCCTGATCTTGCCGTACAGCTTAAATCTTTCACGAATAATATAAGCCAGGCCCTCTATAATCTCGGCAAGATTACCACCGGTTTCACGCTGCAAAATTACGGAAATAACAAAAAATTTCAGATCATCACAATTGACTCGCTCGGCAAGGTTTTTCAACGCATCAGGAACATTTACTCCAAAGTTAATTTCATTAATAGTTTCCTCAAATTCAGGACCAAGCGGGTCGTCAAATTCATCTGCCGCCATCTTCATGCTGCTTGGAAAAGCATGGCCTGCTTTTAATGAACGGGCAATCAACTCCAAACCTTCGGGTAATTGTCTTTGAAATTTTTCCATTCTTTTCTTTTTTTTCAAGCAAAGATAAAAAAAGGGGGTTCCAGATAGTAACAATGTTATTATGAGAACAAAGACTTTATTGCGTGTTATTAAAGAACCAACAAAAAAACTTGTTATCGCGAGGAAAATTGTAAGCAATATAAAAAAGCCGAGAGGATAATGTACATTAGCTTGTCGTAATAACTGGTTAAAATATTGGCGACCTGGAACGTGCAAAAGGATTTTATTCAGAAGGGGAACATCGCTTAGTACTTTTTTTTGCAGGATATCAGGAAGTTCTTTTTTGCTTTCTTTGTATGAAAATGTTTTCAGCCTTTTCCGGATCTTTTTGCGATCCGGGTCGCGTATGGTTTTGTAGGCAAAGAAAAGCATTTCTATGACAAAGATTGACACAGCAAATATAATTACGCCAATAAGGATTTTCATTCTTTAACTCCATTCAAACTCAAACCGCTATGATTGTCGCCGGGTTAAAGAGATCCTGGGAGACCTCTATTCCGGCTATATTAAACTTATCGATAAATTTAGGCCGAATACCTTTAAATCTAAATTCTCCTTTTATTTTACCTTTTTCATCCATCCCCTTTTGCTGAAATGAAAAGATCTCTTGCGTGGTAATTATATTTCCCTCCATTCCAGTGATTTCCTCCAGAGCGACCAGCTTTCTTGTTCCATCAGTCAAGCGGGATGCCTGAATAACAACATCAATAGCAGAGCTGACATATCTCCTTAGAAACTCACTGGGAAGATCAAAGTTTGCCATAGCCACCATAGTTTCGAGCCGCATCAGGGCATCACGGGAAGTGTTTGCATGGATAGTTGTTAAAGACCCTTCATGTCCGGTGTTCATGGCTTGAAGCATGTCAAACGCCTCCTTCCCGCGGACCTCCCCCACAATAATGCGATCAGGGCGCATCCTTAAGCTGTTTTTTACAAGGTCTCTCTGTGTAACCTCACCCTTTCCCTCTATGTTCGGAGGCCTGGTTTCCATCCGTACCAGGTGTTCCTGCTTTATTTGTAATTCAGCAGCATCTTCGATAACAACAATCCTTTCATCCTCGGGGATAAAACGCGAAAGAACATTTAGCAGTGTGGTTTTACCGCTGCCTGTACCTCCTGAAATCAAGACGTTCAGTTTTGCCCTGACAATCCCTTTCAGTACCTCAGCGATTTCCGGGGGAAATGTTTTTAGTATTATCAGATCGTTTAACTCCAGGGGAGTTACGGCAAAACGCCTGATGGAGACAATGGGCCCGTCTACGGCCAGAGGAGGTATGATCGCATTAACTCTTGAACCATCTAAGAGTCTGGCATCTACCATAGGAGATGATTCATCAATGCGACGTCCCACAGCAGATACAATTTTATCAATAATTCTCATCAAGTGAGCATCATCCTTAAACCTCACATTGGTAAGTTCCAGCTTGCCCAGTTTTTCTACATAGACATGTTTGTATGTATTAATTAGAATATCGGTAACCGCAGGATCTTTAAGCAAAGCTTCAATGGGACCAAGTCCCATTACTTCGTCCTGGATTTCCGTAAAGAGCTGCTCTCTTTCGACTAAATTAAGCGGTACTGCAAAGCTTTCTTCGCTCAGTATTCTTTGTACAAGGACACTGATCTGAGACTTGAGAGCATCAGCATCAAGACTTTCAATAAGAGAAAGATCAACAATATCTAATAAACGATCGTGAATTCTGGTTTTTAACTCGAAATATTCGTCGGGCACATAATCCTTTATACTCTTTGTCGATATGTCATCCAAGTTTATTTTCATCTTTGATTGTCCCTGTTTAATGCTGTGTTAATGCTTAGTCAGTATCTGCCACCATTTTTTTTGATGGTCATCTTTTTCTACAAAGGTATCTGCCAGATCATTCATGCTTCTGGTTATCTGCGCCCTGGGTGCAGCCATATATAGAGGCGTTCCGTTATTTATAGCGGACACTGTAGTGCTGTAATCATTCGGTATTGTCCAGAATGTCTTTTTATGAAGGCTCTCTTCAGCGTCGTCCAGAGGAATATCCGATTTGCTTAAATAACGATTAATCACAATTTTGACCCGTTCTTCAGGAAAAGTTTTTAACTCACTAATTGATTGCAAAATCTTATTGGCATTGGAAATGCAAGGAAGACTCAGAAGAGATATGAGTAAAATATTATCCGACAGTTCCATAATTTTCAGGGAAATTTCATCTACAAATTGCCCCGCGTCAATTATCACAAAGTCAAAAAGTTTTTGCATGAAACCTATAAGATGGGCCATCATATCAGGGATAGCGGATCTGGAATCACTTAAAGTGGCCGGAGACGGGAGCACATGAACTCCGGAAGAATGCTTGGCAAGGATGTTCATTAAAAATGTAGAATCCAGCCGAGAAATATTTTTGACTATTTCGCCCCAATGGTAGCCGGGATCAAGCTCCAAAAAGAGCGGTATTTCTCCGAACATCATATTCATATCTATCAGAGCTACTGATTTAACGCTTTCTTTTTGAGCCAGGTTGACTGCCAGATTTACGGCAACCGTAGTTGCCCCTACTCCTCCTTTACAGCCGAAAATAGTTATAATTTTTCCTAATTGAGGGGACTTTTTACGGTTGATTTTTTCCCATTTTTCCTTAAATTTTTCCAGAGCCTGCCGCACTTCTTCTTCTTTAAGAGGAAGAAGGAAAAATTCCCTTGCACCGATTTTTATAGCCTGCATCAGCACCGCGGGATCGGAAATCTTCGAGATCAGAAAAACCTCGGCTACCTCATCAGAATTTAAAAGAGACAGGATGTGTTGAAATTCATTATCAATATCATCCCCCATCTCAAAGATCAAAAGGCTATCATCATGGGTGTCATCTGGCATTTGAACCTTCATTCCTTCAATAGAACGAATGATCCCCTCCAGTTTTTTTCTCAGATCTGCTTTTTTTGTCTCTATTTTGATCCAGATGGTAGTATCAGCCATGGGAGCCTTTTTAAAACGGTTATAATAGTTTTGGCATCCTTCATAACAGCCTAAAAGTAGTTTACACTTTTAAGGGTAAGATACCTCAAAAAATATGATTTGTGCGCATAGCTGTTAGCCGTTAGCTTTTAGCTTAACAGTCCGTTTTTATATAAAAGTTTTGCCTAATAGCTAACGGCTAACAGCTAATGGCTGGCATCCGTCAATGTTGAAAAAGTGTAAACTACAAAATGAAGGATGCCATAGTTTTTATTCTACTTGCTTTGAATAGCGCTATCACCTAATTTGTTCGATGTTTGTTTTTCCCTGTATCCCCTGTATTTTCCAATATTTGCCTCGGCCACCTGCTCGTCTGGTCCGTTTATGATCTGATTAAACTTTGCCAATTCAAAAGACTTTCCCCAATTTCTATCCAGCATCGTCTCCCTTACTCCGCAGCCTGAAGAAATCAATAGCGTCGCTATCAATCCGATTAATATAAAACATCTCGTTAACATTGTATCCTCCTTGATTCTCTGATCCCCGGCTCCTGAACCCTGTGACCCCTGAACTCTGACCTCTAATCCCTAATCCCTTATCTCTAATCCCTGCTTTCTAATCCGGGTACGGCATGCCATGTCCAAAATGTCCGTCAAATTCTACTCTGACAGTTGAGGGCTGTTTTTCCTTCCATCCTTCCATTAATCCCAGGAGATAAAATTCCGTGTCATCAGGCTCTATATAGAAATCGGTCGGCAGAGTCTGTTTTTCCAGATCAAAAGGTTTTACAAGGCGGGGGGTAACGATAATGATCAGTTCTGTTTCTCTTTTCTGAAATGCCCGGCTTCTAAAAAGCATTCCCAGAACGGGGATATCGCCCAGGAATGGGAATTTGCTGACGGTGTCTTGAACCGTATCCTTTAGAAGACCGGCTATGGCAAAACTCTGGCCGTCTGCAAGTTCCACTGTGGTCGAAGTCTTTCTCGTGAGTAATCCCGGTGCTGCATATCCTTCGATCAGCACGGCAACCGAAAAGTCGATTTCAGATACCTCAGGCGTGACGTTAATTCTGATCCTGCCCTCGGGAAGTACAGTTGGCGTAAAAGCAAGACTTACTCCATACTGTTTGTATTCGATACCAATGCCATCATCTTCGGATACCGGTATTGGAAATTCCCCGCCCGCCAGAAAGGTTGCAGTCTGCCCACTTAAAGCGATTAGCGTTGGTTCCGCCAGGATCTTGGCCAGACCGTTTTGCTTTAACAAATCAATAAAGCCTGTCCAGGTCGATATTCCATTTTCAAACTTGAAAAAAAGAGAACTTAGTTCCGACGTAATGGAAACCCCACGCTGTTCAGGTAAAGGTAAATCCCCGAGCAAACCAAGACCGAAACTTCCTCCCCTGTTATATGTCCAGTTGATTCCGAGATTCTTAGTCACCGATCTTGACATTTCGGCTATTCTTACCTCCAGCATGACCTGGTGTACCTCCTCTACTTTAACTAAATTGTGGACAGTACCACCAGAAGCATACTCTTTAGCCAAAATCATAACCTGGGAAAGATTGTTTGTGTCGGATATCCTGCCCGAAAGGGTAATGGAATTATGTGTTGCTATGACACGAATATCCTTCTCGTCAGGGAGAATATTATGAAGCTGTTGCTTTAACCTTGAAATATCGCAATCCACTTCCAGATTATAAATAGCACAAATCTTTTTATTTTGCCATATGGTCAAGTTGGTAATTCCTGCGGTTTTTCCGATAAGATAAACCTCGTTGGGAGAAAGGAGGATAACTTTGGCGATTGCAGGATTAGCTATGGAAACGCGATCAACTGGCTTGGAGTTTTTGAGAATAATTGATTTCCCAACCACTAACTGCAGTTTCTTTGGTTTCTCAGTTTCCGGGAGTTCGGAATCCGCTGCCCAAGATATCACGGGAAAAACCAGCAAAATAAGCGTAATAATAAGAGATACGGTTCCCTTTTTGTAGTATTTTTTTGACAGGAACATATAAATATCATCCTTATTTTAGAGTTCAAAGTTCTTTTGGGTCACATTGACGCCCTCAATTATTTCCACTGTGCGAATCCTTTTTGCCAACTCATTTTTTTCGGGACGGAACAAATTCTTTTTGGGACGGAACGATTCAATGACATTGGAAGGACTGGCTCCATTAGTCAGGACAATCTCTTTGTCTATGATATTTCTCAAAGCAAACTGGAGTTTTCCCATGGAACTCGCGAGAACCAGCTCTTCCCCTTCCTTAGGAGTGACTTCCAGAGTATAAACGTCAACCGGATAGGGCTTTCCATCTTCTTTGTTTTTTCTCATTTCTACTCCTGTCGCAAGAACATGAATATTTTCAAACACTGTTTTGGTTGTCTTCTCATTGCTCCATGGATTAGTTGTCGTAAGCAGGATATCTACCCGGTTGGTCGGTCTGATCATGCCGGAAAGTCCGAGTAGCTTGTCGCCTTTTAGAGCCAGCGCGCGTTTCCCTGGTGTTACAACCGCTGAGATGCCCCCTGTAGTCACGCTGCTCGGAGCCAATTTGCTTTCCAGTATGGGTTCGTTGGGCTTGAGAGAACTGATAAGAACTCTATTTGTTAATAATTCCGGATTTGAAAAACTGCCTGGAGGGAGAGTGTCTTTAAGATAGGAGAGTGTTTTCACCATTTTAGGCTCAAGCTTTGTCCCCCATGGCATACCTTCCACGGCCACTACAATAGGCGCAGTTTTAGAGCTCGCTATACTAGTTGTACTAGTTTCTTTCGGAGTCGACTGGACTTTTAACCATCTGTAC
>JAFDFV010000487.1 GCA_019309665.1 Deltaproteobacteria bacterium
ACCGAAACATATTATGATTATAGCTGGTGAAGCTTCCGGCGATCTTCACGGGTCAAAGCTTGTAAAGTCTATATGTAGTAAAAACAATGAGATACATTTCTCAGGTATTGGAGGACAAGCTCTCAGGAATGCGGGAGTTGAAATCCTGGTTGATGCATCCGAGCTGTCTGTTGTCGGGATAACCGAGGTGTTTTCCAAAATACCAAATCTTTTTAAGGCGATTGCCAATGTCAAAAAACACTTAAAAAGTATTAAGCCGGACCTTGTTATATTAATAGATTTCCCTGATTTTAACCTTAAAATTGCAGCAGCCGCTAAAAAGCTCAATATACCTGTTTTATATTATATCGGTCCTCAGGTTTGGTCAAAATAATTCGAAAACTTGTGGATCATATTGCTGTTATCCTGCCCTTTGAGGAAGACTTTTACAAAAAACACAAAGTGCCGGTAACATTTGTAGGCCATCCATTGCTGGACAATTATACTCAAAATGATCTCCGTCAGTTAGACACTTTGGAAACAGTTGGAAATGAAAATTATGAAATGCCGGTTATAGGCCTTCTGCCGGGTTCCCGTGACAGAGAGGTTATAAGGCATCTTCCAGTAATGCTTGATGCCGCCAAGATTCTACAAAGCAGGCTCAAGAACATAAAATTCATAATTTCCACAGCTCCCTCTGTTGAAACAAAACACGTTGAAGAAATATTAAAAAAGCATAAAGGAATATGTAATTACCAGATAGCGACAGGAGATGTTAAAAAGGTCTTTAAAATGTGCAAGATAGTTGTGGCTGCTTCCGGTACTGTTACATTGGAAGCAGCGATTTCCTGCACCCCGACAGTAATAATTTACAAGGTATCTCCTGTAAGCTACTGGTTAGGCAAATTAATGGTAAAGGTTAAAAATTTCGGTCTTGTAAACCTTATTGCAGGAAAAAATATTGTCCCGGAATTATTACAGGATGAAGCATCCCCTGAAAATATAGCTAATACTGCATTTAATATGTTAAAAGACGCAAAAGGGCTGCAAAAGCTGAGAAAAAAGCTTTTTGAAATAAGAGACATGCTGGGCGGATCGGGTGCATCAGAGCGGGTAGCTGAAATAGCTCTAAATATGATGGAGAAAAAATATTAAAAGAATAAAGCAGAAAAATAAATTTACTGAAATCAAATGGCAACTTGTCGGTATTTTTGGCAAACTTTTGATTGATATTCTATTTTATACAATGAAGATAGAATTGAGAGGATTTGAGAAAGTAAGGCACATTTTTAACTCAAAAAAATTCATCTATGCAGCATGGCACTCAAGACTTCTGCTTCTGAACTATCTGTGCAGGGGATTGGCTGGAACCGCTATGGTAAGCGGTTCAGAAGATGGTGAATTTGTGGCAAGGATACTTAAGAGACAAGGACACGAAGCTTTTCGTGGTTCAACAACAAGAGGTGGAATTAAAGCATTATCAGGGCTGATCAAGAATATTAAAGAAAAACAAAGGCCAGGCTTAATTATACCGGATGGACCCCAGGGGCCAAAATTCAAAGTAAAATTAGGAATAATCATTCTGGCAAGAGAGACCGGATATCCTATTTTGCCTTTCAGCTACAGCGCAAAGAAAATCAAGGTTTTTGCGAGCTGGGACCGTTTTATTCTTCCGTATCCTTTTACAAAATGCCTGGGTATCTATGGCAAACCATTCTTTGTTCCCAAGCATGCCGGCAAAGACGAGTTAATGAGATACCGGAATCTCCTTGAAAAAGAACTGAACTGTCTTACCCTGAAGGCTGACAGCTATTTTAACCTAAATTAAGCGATTTTTGGCTCAATCTGCACTGATCTCTTGCGCATCAAGGATTCGCGAAAATCCTCGACATATCCACGGGTATGCTTGCGGTTTTCACAAATCCTTATGCATCAAGATCTCAGCACATTTCTTCCCCAAAAATCGCTCAACTTAGGTTTAACCATAGAATTATGTAAATTCTATTAAGTTATAAACTATACAACATGAGTAAAATTAAGAAACAAGAATCGAAACGCATAATTATAAAAGACAGACACAAGCAGTTGTTCTCGCTTATAAAAGACAGTTGGTTTAAGCTTTTTCTGGCGATGTTATGCATGCTTGTAATGGCTGCTGCAAATTCAGCTATACCATTTCTGATAAAACCTGTAGTTGATGATATATTTATCAACAAAGATATAGCTATGCTTAAGCTTATTCCTTTTGCCGTTATCATTATATACTTTTCGCTCGGTAGTGCATATGGCAAAATTCAGGATCTTCCGCTCTCCTTTTTTCACAAAGAAAAAACAGGTGTTCTGATCTCCCGCATTACCAATGACGTTAATATCATAAAGACCATGGTTTCAACTGCTGTTACAGGGTCCCTGAGGGACTGCTTTACCATAATTGGCTTAACAACAGTAATATTTTACAGAGACTGGAAGATGGCATTGTTTGCTTTTATAGTTTTACCTGTTGCGTTCTTCCCTATTGTGTCGCTGGGGAGGCGTGTTCGCAAGGTAACCACCGGAACCCAGGAATCCATGGCCGAGCTGACTTCTTTTCTTCACGAAACATTTGCAGGAAATAAGATAGTTAAAGCATTCGGAATGGAGGAATATGAAAAGCATCGTTTCTTTAAAGAAACACTCAACCTTTTCAAACTTGAGCTGAAAGCTGTTGCAGCCAAGGCGCTTTCTTCACCGGTAATGGAATTTCTTGGAGGCATCGGGATTGCATTTGTTATATGGTATGGTGGTTCCCAAGTTATTGCAGGTACCTCTTCACCCGGAACCTTTTTCTCTTTCATGGGTGCCGTCCTCATGCTTTACGGCCCGGTAAAAAAACTGAGCAAGCTTAACAATGTAGTACAGCAAGGTCTTGCCGCTACTGACAGAATCTATGATATTCTTGAGAAGGAATCTGACATAATAGAACAAAAAAGTCCTTTTGTAATAGAATCCGGGTCCCACAGAGTAACTTTCCGCAATGTCTTCTTTAAATACGACGATCAAATGGTATTAAAAAATATTAACCTGGATGTACGGCCCGGAGAAATTCTGGCTCTGGTTGGAATGAGCGGAGGAGGAAAAACCTCTCTTGTTAATCTTATACCCAGATTCTATGACGTAAGCGAAGGATCTGTCCTTATAGACAGCACTGATATCAGGCAAACTTCAATTTTTTCTCTTCGAAAGCAGATAGCAAT
>JAFDFV010000488.1 GCA_019309665.1 Deltaproteobacteria bacterium
GGTCGCTGTTTGAAGGTGTTAGTCCGCCGCAGGCGGATTAAGAAAGAACAACAAACAAACACATTTTATATGTAAGGCAAAGAATATGCAAGTTTAGCAAGTTTTCTATAAAATGATTGCACCTGTTCTTTCTTTACGCTTACTTATGCCTGAGTTCGACACGTCTTAAAATCGGATTATCTGAATGCGGCTTTTCACAACGTTAAAATGTTACCTGTATTTTAAAGTTTTGCCAGCAGCTCCAGCGCTCTATCATATCCGCTGATAACATTTTCCCATAAAAAAAACCTCATTTTCTTTGCCAGCCTGCTCTGAATTTCTTCATATTGCTTATAATCTGAAATTACCAGAAAAAGTTTTTCAATAAGATCCTGTTTGCTTTTATACAGGAAGTGCTCATGGAACTCTTCAGGAAGAATTTCGGGATATGAGAGCCTGTCAGGCAAAAGTGGAACACATCCCATCAGCATTGCTTCAATAACGGAAATGCCGAAATTTTCCTGTATTGCAGTGCTTATAACAATTGCACCCCGTTTGAGCCATTTTTCATACTCTTTCCTTAAAGGCACATATCCGAACTGAAGTATTCTGTCCTTAAACTTTTTTTCCGCCTCTTTAAACTCTTCAGGAATCTTGCCGAAATTTTCTCCCATAAGCGCCAAATTAAAATCAAGCCCCATGTTGTCTATCTCTTCAAGTGCACTGAAAAACATTTCACAGTTCTTGTCAAACCCCCATCTGTGGTTCCAAATAATAAGAGGGGGATTTGTCTGTTTTTCAACGTCAACGTCCATGTCAAATGGCAGCGTTATGCCCGGGTAAAGTACATCTGCTTTTTTACGTATTTTATCTGCAATTCCTTTGGGCCCGCAGTCACGTCCCTTTTTCAGAAACTCCGGTACGGCATTTAAGAAGGCATCCTTATGCATTTTTGAATTAAATACAACCATGTCGGCCACAAGTGCAGTAGTAATGTTTATTATCCCCAAATGAAAGGCACCTTTGTCTCCCGTCGGTTGCGGATAAGTCATCTGGTTTTCATGAAAATATGCAAGAACAGGTGGGCAGTGTGAACCAACAAGCGCTTTAAAATCAGCCAGGTTAAAAAGATCGGTCACAATAATACCATCATATTTTTCAAGCAAAGGGATCCTATCTACAATATGAAGCGCGGCGCCAAGCATACGCCAGCGCCAGTTTTCGCCAGGCATGGCCACAATATCAACATTATGCGAGGAATGTGCAGACAGTCCGTTCACAAAAAGTGAATGCGAACCTATACAGTATGTTTCTATAAAAAGATAATTCAGAACTGTTCACCGTGATTTTAAAATCGACATGTAGTCACTGGTAGCATGGCTTGCCGAATTACCTGAATGCGGCTTTTCAACATACTAAAATGTTACTGAAAAAGTATATTACGCAAATTCATCTTAACTGATATCCGAACGAAAACTGAATTTCAGAATGTATATTCAGGGTTTAAGGAAAGAAATATAATCATAAACGGTAAAATTACAATACAGATTCGATTTCATCTGCAATACGAATGGCCGCTTCCCTTGAATCCTTTGCATCACGGATAGGCCTTCCTATTACGAGATAATCCGATCCGTTTTGAATTGCACCGGTCGGGGTTGTTATACGCTGCTGATCGTCATTTTTCATGCCTTCCCACAATGGACGTATTCCAGGTGTTACTGCAACAAAGTCTTTACCCATTTTTGCTTTGATCATTTCAACTTCAAGTCCTGAGCAGACAACACCTGCGCAACCTGCTTTTTTTGCATTTACAGCTCTTTTCAATACAAGCTTCGAGATGTCTGAATAAAATTCTTCCTTAAAACCGGCCAAATTAATATCGTCCCCGGAAACACTGGTCAGAACGGTAACCCCGAGAATATCGACTTTTCCACCGCTGCCCTCAACAGCCGCTTCAAGCATTTTATTTGACTCCGAGCAATGAACGGTTGCAAATGCCACAGAAAGATCTGCAATTCCTTCCATTGCACGTGAAACCGTTGCAGGTAT
>JAFDFV010000119.1 GCA_019309665.1 Deltaproteobacteria bacterium
ATTCATTACATCATATGATCGGAAAATAAGTTTTTCCTTTTCAAGTCTTTCAGCCGGCAAAGGAATAAGTTCTGAAGAATTTAATTTTTCCTTTAAATCATTTTTTGATGGAACAGCATTTAAACTCTCGCCAAGCTTTTTGCCGGAAACAGTATCAAGCACTATCGCGGTCTTACCGTCTGAAACCACAGAAAGAGGGATCTGATGGCTTTCAAGTAATCTTGAAGCAGCAATGATTTCCCTTTCCCTTGAGCCCAATGAAGCTGCAACACATTTTATTGCCATATATCTTGTCCCATCAACACAAACAACAAGGTCTATCTGTGATTTGTAAGGCTTGCCTGCAATAACAAGTTCAATATCGACATCGACCTCAATATCTTTTTTGGAAAATCCTTTTTCGTTAACCAAAAAGCGTTCAACATCCTGTCTGTTCTCCTCAGCGCCAATGTTTGGCACCATTTCACTTGTAATAAAATCTGCAATCATTTCGTACGATTTTTTTACATCAGTCATAATTATATAAACCTTTCACGTAAGCGTTCACGGAACATTGAAATTGGAAATTGGAAACTGGAAATTTGGCCTTCATGCTTTTGTACTGTTCTTCCCAATTTCAAGGTTCAAGCCGTGAACAGCTACTCTTTCACTATAGATTTCCAATTTGTCTGTTTGTATATAATTCTGTTTCCCATAAAAAATAAAGCAAAAAATTGCCACCTTGGGTTTTAATAATCCTTGACGGCTTTCTAAGCCCATGAATATCATTGAAAAAAATCGTCGATTCTGCAAGAATTTCAAGATGAATGTATTTAAGACCTTTAGGAACGTGGAGGAAATAACTTCCCCAACTATAAATCACAGCTTCAGGCCGCCTTTGTCCGGTCTCAAAGCACAAAAATATTGAAATAGCTCGCTATTCCTTCAACTTTTGTGATCTGAGATCGAAGTGCGCCTACTTGAGGAAGTTAATTCGTCCACGTTCCTTATTAAACTTGACATTTTTGAAATGAAGGATAAATATCTCTAATTTATTCAACATGTAATTTTTGTTAATTAATTAATATGATCAGTCTTATCCTTTTATTTGTAATATGAAACTTAATTTAAACGATATGGCAAGGTGCCTTGATCTTCCTGTTAGCACTGTTGATCGTTGGATACGTCAGGGCAGAATACCGATACATAGAAGCGGAAATGGTTGTATATTTAAAGAGTCGATTCTTGAAAAATGGGCATTTAATCACGGCCTGCGATTTTCTTTGCCAAATGAGGAAAGAAAAAAAGAACGGAACTTTGGGTTGACAAACCTTCTGCCTGCAATGCAAGTTGGGGGAGTTTTTCATGATATTAAGGGCGATGATGTTGAATCAGTTCTTAAGTCGGCAGTGGATAAACTTCCTGTTCCGGCAATAAATAAGCAAGGGCTATATGAAAGGCTGCTCGAAAGAGAAGCTTTAACATCAACAGGCATAGGCAAGGGCGTTGCTATCCCTCATCCACGCGCCTCCCTGCCGGATGAAATAGATAATTCTTTAATAACCACGTGTTTTCTTGAAAAGCCGATAGACTTTGAGGCCGTTGATGACAGAGCGGTGTTTGTTATGTTCATTCTATTAAGCACATCTATAAAAAATCATTTAAATCTTCTTTCAAGGCTTGCTTTTTGTGTGCGCGATGACTCATTTGTCGAATTTTTAAGAACATATCCGGATAGTTCTTCACTTTTATCGAAAATAGCTGACAGTGAAAATCTACTCGACAAGGTAGACAATTAGTTTTTTAGCTCTAAAATTCGTGTTTTTTCTGGCAGAAAATAAATTTGAAATCCGAATATCGCCTGATCTTATAAAAATGGCCGAAACAATATCGAATGACAAAAATTCAAAATCAAAAACGACATTGTCCGCCTAAGGCAGATTTAATCGCTCTCAAGACCGCTTATAGAGTTTTGAACATTTGAACATTTAGTATTTGGATTTGTTTCGAGTTTCGAATTTTGTGCTTCGGATTTCCGGCTTATCCGGGTTAGGTATTTGAAAACATGCGCATTTTAAGACGTTGGCGACATCCTGCAAGCTGGACCATTTTTCGCCTCGACGACCGTCTTCTTCTAATTTTGATAGCTGTTATTGTAGGCACCTGCAGCGGGCTGGCGGCTGTTGCGCTTAACCGGTCGCTTATTGCGATGTTTGAATGGCTCCATCATTTTCGTCATTATTGGTGGTCATTTATTATGCCTGCAATTGGGGCGGCACTTTCTGCGCTCTTCCTGGACAAAATGGTAAAAGAAGGCGCCGGACACGGCGTGCCCGAAGTGATTTACAGCGTATCACGTTATGGCGGCCTGATGCGATTTCGTTCAAGTTTTTCTCGCCTGATATCAAGCTGTCTTACCATAGGCAGTGGAGGTTCAGCAGGCCCTGAGGCTCCTGTGGTTATGAGCGGAGCAGCTATTGGTTCAAATATTGCAAAACTTTTTTCTTTAAATGACCGCCAGCGTGTTACTATTGTTGGCTGCGGTGCTGCAGGTGCAATATCTTCTATTTTCAATGCTCCCATTGCAGGGATGGTCTTTTCTATTGAAGTAATTCTTGGAGAGTGGAAAGCTGTAAATATTGTTCCAATAGCAATTGCTTCTGTTGCAGGCACTGAAATAAGCAGAATACTCCAGGGGAACCAGATTGCTTTCAGCCATCGTTTATTCCATATTGGTCATTTAGATATTGTTGCCTGTATTGGTTTGGCAATAATTTCGGCTGTTGCGTCTGTACTTCTTACCCGTCTTCTGAGGTCAATGCACGGAGTTTCTAAAAAGGCTCCCTTTCCCATATGGGTGCGCGCTGCTGCCGGAGGTTGTGCGGTCGGAATAATCGGTATTTTCCTTCCAATCGTGCTTGGAGAGGGATATCATCCTCTCAGAACAATGATAGAAGGGGCGTATACACAGGGTCTTGGTATTGTTACTCTGGCTGTTTTTGCAAAAATTCTTGCGACTTCTTTGACTCTTGGCTGGGGTGGATCCGGTGGAATATTTGCTCCCTGCCTTGTTATAGGTAGCCTGGCGGGTCTGACTTATCACCGAGGGCTTGTTTTACTTTGGCCTTCGGTTCCATGGGTCAATGAGGGTTGCTTTGCTTTATTAGGCATGGCGGGACTTATCAGCGGAATGCTTCATGCTCCGCTAACAGGAATTTTTCTTATTATCGAAATCACAGGAGGTTATGAAGTTATTCTTCCTCTTATTATAGTCTCAGTTATTTCTACTACACTTTGCCATTATATTGAGCCTGTTTCTTTTTACCTGAAAGAGCTGGTTGAAAAAGGTCAGCTTTTAAGACCGGGCACAGATGCGAGAGTTCTATCTGATCTGAGCGTTCAGGAGCTGCTTGAGAAAGATTGTATAATTGTTAAACAGAATATGCTGCTCAGGGATTTTATTAATATTATAAAAAAATCTCACAGGAATTATTTTCCTGTTGAGGATGAGAATACCGGTAATTTTCTGGGAATGATTCATCTGGATGATATACGGCCCTATCTTTTCAATCCGCTAATGTACGATGCCGTGGTTTTGGGCCAGATAATGGATACTGATGTTAAAGTTGTATATCTTGACGATGATTTGTCTGAAGTGCTACGTAAAATGGATGTGAATCGGCTTTTTTCCATGCCGGTAATTGCAAGCAGAAAATTTTTAGGTATGATTTCAAAGGCTACGCTATTGGATAAATATCGCAATGAATTGATGGTTCAGACAGACCTGTAATTTTTATATGATAAACAACTTGATAGTAAAAATTGCCTAAAGTGAGCTAAAGTGCCTAAAGTTAAGGTATTCTGCCATTTTATATAAAGGCTTCTTGAGTCATTAATGCATAGAAAAGTGTAACTGTTTCTAATGTTATCAATTAGCACGCCGAAGGCGTACCACAACTTTAGGCATTTTAGGCACTTTAGCTTACTTTAGGCACTCAAAATAAGGAGATGTGATGGATGCTCAACTATTTCATATTTTTAGGAATACTCCTCTTGGAAGAGAGACTTTGCTGCAATCTATATACTTTTGCAAGAAAGTCGGAGCCTCACTGATTATTTACATACCCGAGTTCACAAAGTTTTTGATGTATTTTGAAAATGATGTTGTCCAGATTGATCTTGATAACTCTTATCTGACTTCACCGGTAACCGCTTTAAAACATGCAAAGGAACTGCTTGACCAGGGTAAAATTAAGGCAAGATTTCTGGAACCAAAAAATTTTACAGCATCAACACTTCCGGATATACCGACAAATTTTGATTTTATGTGTTGTCCTCGAAGTATAAGCGATTTATCTTCAAAGATTGGTCTTGGCTACATAGGGCCGAGGGTCAGACGTATTGTAAATTCCGCAAGGTTTCCGGTTCTTATAACCAGCCATGTTTTTAAAAAATGGCGAAGTATTGCAGTATTCTTTGGTGGTTCGGCAAATGCAGTTAATGCTTTGAAGCTTGGATTTCGTATAAGCAGAGCATCTGAAATGCCGCTGAGTGTTTATACCCATATGGAAAATGCCTCAAAGGAATCGTATGAAGAGATAATAAAAAATGAAAATCTTGAGGAAGAAATGGATCATTATGTGACTGAGTGGCATATGTTTGAAAGAGGAAAGTTTGAAGAAAACATTTATGATGTGCCGCATTATGCCCTTGTGGTTTTAGGGGCATACGGTCACGGCTTAATAAGAAACATTTTTTTTGGGAGCAAAATGGAGAAGATACAATCTATAATTACCAACAATCTTTTGATTGCAGGTCCGAAGTATGCATTAACGAGATGATATAGGAACTGTTTACAGTTAACTGTTGATCAAAATACGCTACTAACGTAAGGTGGGACATCTGCTTTGCTGGATTCGTCACGAAGCGAATCCACCGAAAACTGTAAATTCAATCAGCCATAGAGCCAAAATGGCGGAAAGTGTTCCGCTTTAAGTTGGTAGCCGATTCAACCCCAACGACTTTGAGATTACAGCAAATTTTCTTTTTCGATGATTTCCTGAAGTTCTTCGAGAAAATCGGTCAGAGTTACGCCTTTTCTTCCTTCTGAAGAACAATCATGAGAATCCGGATCATCAAAGGGATGCCTGTGCCAGCCATCTTGATCACAGTCTCTTCCAAAAATCCTTTGATTGCCAATTATGGCAACGAAATTAGTGGTCCCTGTTATCATATTGTAATATGCCTGGGTGTGAAAATTTTCTTCCACATAAAGTCGCAGCTTGATTGCTCCTCTGTGCTTGTCAATAAGTTCCATTTTCTTTAGGAACGGAAATGTTTTTAAAGCCTTTTTAGCTTCTTTTTCTAACTCGTCAGTTCTCATCTATTGGTTCCCGACAATTCAGAGAAGTCTTCCTGCAAGCACTCTATCCCTGTAATAGCCATTTCCCAATCACAGAAATCAGATTCCGCCTCCAAAGAATAATCGAATTTCTTCACCAACTCTTGATCTCTGAACTCCTCGAATCTCATTTTATACTTTTTTTTCAGGAGCCTATCTATTAGATAGTACCTATTTAACCTACGTCGATATTCGTTCTCTATAATTTTCTTAAGCTTTGATTCTGAATCTGTACCCGATTCTTCCAGATTGTCTATGAACCTGGAAATTCTCTCTGGTATCGCAGGCATTCTAAGTCACCTCTCTAAATTTACTAAAATTCACCACCACATAAAGATTCTTCCTACTAAAGTATTCACAATTTTTACACATTATTACATGTAAAGCAGAATATAGAACTCCATACAAATATTCAAGTTCTTTCCATCATTTTTGCTAACCTTTTTGAGAACACGGCATTTATGGGAAATTCCCCATATTGCAGGTAGTCAGTAAGTCAGGGATTTTTCTGTGGTCACCCGTCAAGAACGCCCGGAACGAATGTCTCCCTCTTGCTTGTAACGAACCAGACAGTTTTTCAAAGTGATTGCTTGGTGGACTCCTCCTATTTGCCCTAAAAAATGATCAGTTATTTAAGCCCCCTGAAAGTGGTCATGACAGTTCATGAGGCTGTATCGGAATTGAGCACAGTTTTCGCAGTATGGGTAATGTGCCGGAAAAGGATTGCTGAAAGTATTGGCAACGATATCAGCCACAGGTTAAAAGAAACAAACCCTGCGCCATTTGTTTAAAATCCCTGGAAAATTTCTCTATACACCGGCAGGTGCCATGATATCAGGCTTATGTGTATTCTCTGTGGATCGATAAATCGGTAATTCGAGGCAAGAAGACAGCAAAGGCTAAGAGATATTCACCAACCGTTAAATAAGTTTATAAGTTGAGTCCCGCTGTAGTCCCCGGTTGGCAACACGTCCCTTACTTCCCTCCCATAAATTTACATAGCGGCTTAAAAGCTTTAAGTGTCTTTTCTGCTGTTTTTATAAATTCAGGTTTATCAATATCTTTTGTATCGTTATAAAAAAATCTTGCTTTGAACATTATTTGTCCGTTTATTTTTGATTTATTCAAAATCGCAGCTTTTATTGCCGGGTACCAAATTGGGAATTCTTTTGCTTTGGTCTTTTTGTTTTTAAATATTCTATCTATCGTATCTATATTAAATTCCATAAATCCATCGCGAACGGCAATTTTCCGAGCAATAAAATGGCGTTGTATAAATTCAATATAGAGGTGAGGGACCTGTTTTCTGAGATTTATCAGGATTGAAAAGAGAGTTTCTTCTTCTTTCGGGTCGGAAAATATGTTTTTTAATCTCTTCTATGGATTTTTTGAGGCGTTCGGAACAACGATTGCTATGTCATGGTAGGTTTCCTTAATACTGAATGTTAAATGAAGATCCTTTGTAAAACCATCTTTAACTCCAAAACAGTCCCATACAGATTCCAGAGCAAAAGTTGTAATGGCCGGCCTGCGTCGCACAAAGTCTTTAAAACTGCTCAAGTTCTTCCATTTCAGCATTTAAGATAATCTTTGCTTCATTTACATCAAAACCATTCTCAAATTTAATTCCCTGAAAACCAAGCACTTCTCGCCTCCTGCCAAGGTATTCCTGCATCGATTTAAGCAGAAACTTTTCTTTTTTTAGTTTGGATAATTTTGATTTTTGCAGTTTCGACAGCCACCGATATATTTCATCCCATGAGCACCACACAACATTTAACTTCTTTTGTTCTTTTCTCTCTAGTGCATCAATTTTTACCGGTCTTTTCAGATCAGGTGTGATGACAAGTAAATACTGTTTTTTATAGTTCTGTATCCTGGTAGCATGTTTTGTTAGCTGGCTAATGCTGATATTATTTTTTATATCCTTAACCTCAATAGCAATACCAATTCCTTTTTGTTCATTAATTATCCAGGCATCAGGAATTGATTCCACCTTTGCCTGATCGTTATCGCTGTGGGCATTCGGTATTTTTTGCGTAGAGATTTCAAATATGCCGCCGGAAAGATTATAACTAATTCCAATAATATTTTTTAAAAATCTTGATAGCAGTAACGATGAAGAGCCTATAGTAAGAAGAAGGGCATGTGTCAGACGGTTTTCATCATTTGAATATTGATCATATAACGGATGTAAACGGTCTTTATTGATTTTCATATTTAGTTTATCTTTCTTGCATCTTTCATTTTCGGTGTATATGCCCAGAACAATTTTTTGGGAGCAAGGGGAAAATAATACATGACTTCATTTAATTGCATAGAAG
>JAFDFV010000489.1 GCA_019309665.1 Deltaproteobacteria bacterium
GGCGGATATCATCCTGAAGCCTCAAAAATAATCAGCCAGATGCGGAAAAAAGGCATGAAAACCGTATTTATTTCAGACGATGGCGTTAAAGATAATACGTTTATAAAAGTTGCAGGAGAATATGCTGAAGGTGTCTATGCTACCGGGCCGATTGATACGTCTAATAATTCAATGGCCATTGCTGCAATTGAGGCTCACAAAAATACTTACGGATCAGAACCGGGCGCTTTTTTTCTTAATGCTTATTCGGCCTCTCTATGTTTGCTGAATGCAATTCAAAAGGCAGGTTCTACAGATTATGATGCTGTATCAAAAGCACTTAGAACCGAATATATAGATACGCCGCTGGGCAAAATTAGTTTTGATGAACGTGGCGATGCAATCGGGGTAGGGTTCTGTATGTATCAGGTACAAAATGGAGTTTATGTTGAAATAAACGGTTAACAGTTTACGGTTCACGGTTCACGGTTTACGGTTGATCAAAACATAAAACTGTGAACCGACAACCGTGAACCGTTACGAAGTAACTTTAAATGGAATATTTTCTTGAACTTATTCTTGGAGGGCTGACTCGAGGGAGTATATATGCCCTTATTGCCCTGGGCTATACCATGGTATACGGCATTATTGAGTTGATCAATTTTGCCCATGGTGAAATTTATATGATAGGGGCATTTACCGCCCTTATTTTTACAAGTGTTCTGACCCTGCTGGGTTTTAACGAGATTGCAGTAATTGTGCTGGCGTCTCTATCGGCAGTGATATATTCTTCGGCTTATGGCTATACCGTTGAAAAGATAGCTTATATGCCACTTCGCAGTGCTTCACGTCTTTCACCCCTTATCAGCGCAATCGGCATGTCAATTTTTCTTCAAAATTACGTGCTGTTGGCTCAAACATCGGATTTTCTTCCCTTTCCGAACCTTATTCCTGAATTTGAATTTATAAAGCCATATCGGCATATTATCAGTTCACCGGAGATAGTCATTCTAATTACTACCTCGACAGCTATGATTTTACTGACTTTTCTGATCAAGTTTACCAGGACGGGAAAAGCTATGCGCGCAACAGCTCAGGACAGGAATATGGCCATGCTTGTTGGAGTGAATGTTAACCGTGTAATTTCTATAACATTTGTTATCGGTTCGGCATTAGCAGCGCTGGGTGGAGTTCTGATCGCCTCCCATGTTGGTCAGATAAATTTTTATATTGGTTTTGTCGCAGGAATAAAAGCATTTACTGCTGCCGTGCTTGGCGGAATAGGCAGTATTCCCGGCGCTGTTTTAGGCGCACTTGTTCTCGGGCTGACAGAAAGTTTTGCAACAGGTTACGTTTCAAGCGATTATGAAGATGTTTTTGCTTTTGGATTGCTTGTACTGATTCTAATATTCAAACCGGCTGGCATTCTTGGACGAGTTACGCCTAAAAAAGTGTAACCTGAATTGTTACATTGGATCTAACTAATGATTAAAGCTCAAGAAATAAAAAAATCATTTCTTGTTTCTCTCTGGTTTATGTTTTTGACATTTCCTATAATGGTGATCCGTGTCAATCCTATAGAGAAAGTTGTTGAATGGCGCTGGAAGAACATGCTCATTGTTGGAATCGGCAGTTTTTTGCTCTCCTTTGTCTGGCGTTATATGCTGAAAAAAAAGGAAGCAGGGGAAAAACGAGCTGAAACCGGTGAATCAGGCAAAACTTTTTTGATTCAGAGAATATTGGAAGAACGCAGATTCTATATTCCTTTAGTGACAGGCTTAACTATTATCGCAGTCGCTTTTCCTTTTATTTTTTCCATGTATCAGACCAGTATAATGACAACCGCTTTAATGTATATTGTCCTTGGGCTGGGTCTTAACATCGTGGTGGGTCTCGCAGGGTTGCTCGACCTTGGGTATGTTGCCTTTTATGCTGTAGGAGCTTATAGTTATGCATTACTGAACTACCATTTTGGCCTTGGTTTCTGGTCGGTACTCCCCATAGGAGCTGTCTTGGGCTTTATTTTTGGTGTACTC
>JAFDFV010000490.1 GCA_019309665.1 Deltaproteobacteria bacterium
AGGATGGAAATGAAAGCCTAACCAATTGATCTGTCGATTGAACTGGCTGGTATTGAGAAGTGATTCGCCATTCAGCACGCCCCACACTGCTTGGTCAAACACACCAAGATCATTAATAGAGCTCATATAACCCCAATGCCGGGACAAACCAAGCAACAAAATAACGGCAAAATGCACAAGGATGGCTATGACTGATAACCAGCGCCAGCGGTTTGTTGGTGTCATAATGTTTTTTCCCTCCTACAAAATTTTGATAATTGGGGGCGAAATGCGGGACATCCATAAGTAAAAATAACTTATATTCAAGGATTTTCAAATATAGTTTTTTACGAATTCATGACAGTTCCATATCAAAAAAGTTCTTTATTTTGGAAACATTCCATATTTAATTATACAATATATTGCTCTGAAGCCGTCTTTCCAGTTTATCTTTTTACCTTCCTGATATGTCCGGCCATAATAGGAGATGCCTATCTCATAAATACGAATATTTTTCAGTTTGGATATTTTTGCGGTTATCTCAGGTTCGAACCCGAATCTATTTTCTTTCAATATTATGTTTTGAATAATTTCCGTTTTGAACATTTTATAGCAAGTCTCCATGTCTGTGAGATTCAAATTGGCAAATATGTTGGAAACAAAGGTGAGGAACTTGTTGCCGATTGTGTGCCAGAAAAAAAGTATTCGATGTGGTTTGCCTCCCATAAACCTGGAACCATAAACTACGTCAGCATGGCCGTCTAAAATTGGTCTAAGCAATAAATTGTATTCATCCGGATCATATTCTAAATCCGCATCCTGAATTATCAGATATTCGCCTGTTGCATTTTGAATGCCTGTCCGTATAGCAGCACCTTTGCCTTTATTTATATCGTGTTCAAGATATTTGATTGGTAGATCAGAATTATTTTCTATATATTTTAATGCACAATCTTCAGTGTTGTCTGTCGAACAATCATTTACGATAATAATCTCTTTCCGGATATTGTTAAGCAGAGTTACATTTTTGACTTTATCAAGAATTAAACAAATGGTTTTGCTTTCATTGTAGGCTGGAATAACTATTGACAGTTTATTTGGAACTAATTTTAGATGCACCATATTTTCATTCCTTGTTCAAAACAATTTAAAAATTGAACTTACGGGTATAGACTTTCAGATAATTAATTTCACAAGGCCAGAAGGAGGAAGGCGTATTAGTTATACGTCGACGACTGATAACACAGTGAAATTATTTATCTGAAAGTCTATAGATTTAATTTTTCTGCCAGATACTTGAATGATTACCTTCCCAAATAATATGGAAAAATTTACTCAATTTTTCCATATTATTTTTGTCGATCTCCCAGCCGAGAAGATATTGAATGGATGGATAGTCAGGCCAATCAATGGTTTCGGGAGCATAGGAAATCTGGATCTCTGAAGGAAAGTTGGGGATAGTATCCTTAAACTTTATGGAAAATAATAAAGTCCTGTTTCGTAATTTCCGATGTTCACACATTTTTTAAAAATACCATAATATGAAGCTGCATGCAATAATACATCGACCCTATGCCTTACAGGTTTTTTGACTCTGTATGTCATTATGAAAGCGCCTTTAGGAAGTTCTGCATGCAACCCGCTTAGAAACTTTTCCACTTTGGAGCTTTGTTGCCAGAGAGTAACGGCGTTAAACGCGAAGAAAAAGCTGACCGCGCCGACAATAATTTTTGAGCCGAATCGCTTCCAGAAAGTTCCTTCAGGAATTTTAAAAAGCGGTAAAATGATCAAAAAAATAACCCAGGGGAACCGCTGGTTAAAACCGTCGCCACCCCCAAATCGGAATGGCGCAAATAGATAAATTAGAATTAGAGCAGACGACAGGGATAGAAGAAGTTTTTCCGAATCCAGGACATTTTTATTCTGCCTATTTCTCTTATAGATATCTTTTACTGATGAATAAGTAAATAATAAATATAAAAACATAACTGGTGAAGCTGCGAACATCTGCCATACTGAAAAGTTGACTGC
>JAFDFV010000491.1 GCA_019309665.1 Deltaproteobacteria bacterium
CAAACCGATAAATCGATCTGGGGATTGCCTTTTTTATCCTCAAACGCTTGTTGATTAGCACCCTGTCCGCGAGGTTGCCAAACAATCTTTCAGGTATAGACTTTCAGATAATTATTTATCTGAAAAGTCTATAGGTCTTCTGGCTTTCGGATCACACTACTTACCGCGCCTTCCCATCCAAATTAAATCAATTGGACAGTGACATTTTGCGGTTTTCGTCCCCGATTACAGCGACGGGCTCGCTCCCGATTTTCACGGGATTTCCTTAAAGTCACCTAAAATCAATTTTTAAAATTACACTTTTCCATGAATACGTCAATGAAAAATTGGACTTTTACTTTTGTATTTTTTTTGATTTGCATTGGGAGAGTCAGTTTTAACAATAGGCTGGCAGATATTATTTCAGTAAAATTTTAAATATTTGTGTGCGGGCAAAGATATGCTTAATATTCAAAGCGGTAAAAATTGCACACGATTTATCAAGTCTTCGGATTCGCCGGCTTTTGAAATGATCTCCAGATCGTTGATGCAAGCGCCGATAGAAATTTGCAGTTGGTGGGAATAGATCACCCCGCCAAAAGTAACTCCTTCTTTTTGTCGTCTGGTGACCCAATTCAGTGGCTCGATCCAATAATGCTGGATCGTTCATATCATCGGCGCTGTCTTCATAGGCTGTAATAACATCTATACCACGTAAGCGAAGTCCCTCGCTTATAGCTCGCGGCACATTATGATCCATATAGAGCGCAAGCATAATCAGATCAATCCTTCGGGTCTGATTTACAAAAGCAAGCCTTTGTTCAATGTCCTGATCAAGCACATCCCGATGATCCCAGTAGTAGGCTAATGCCGAGTATATTTGCCCCAGGGTAAAATAGGGATGCTGGAAATGCAGTTCTTCCGGACTCCAGCCGTAGGCTGTTTTTTCCAGGACTATCTCAATTACCTTCATGTTTGTCCCTGCAATAATGGGGACGCCTTTTTCGTCTAAGACTACATGTTCATATTTTGTTTTTGCAGAAGTCAAAGGCATAATTTACACCTCATATTAAGGAATTTTCTATATTTTATATATATCATGAAATTAGATATCTATTCAAAACAATTATTGAGATTCAATCTGTACGCCGGTGCCAAGCTCAGGACGTTATTGGAATTTTACTTTTGTATCTTTTTTGATTTGCATTTACGACGTCCAGCCTAAACCAATTTTTCCGAACAATATTGCACATGACGATTGAGATTTGCGGTTCAAATCAGACGTTCTGACTTCTGCAACCCTGCAAAGGTTGTCATCAGCCACCACAAAAGACCAATCCTTTTCAGATATGAGACTAAAGGCACCGAGATGTAATGCATCCAGAGCTTTGAGACCGTATGTTCTTCCATATTTTTTAATAAAAAGTTCAGCTTGCTCAAGAACAGCATGCCCTAAAGGTTCGACATTGAACCCTGCAATTTGATTCTCAAAAGAATCGACTGCCGTGTTCAATTGCTCTTCATCCAGCTCTTTGTTACGAAATCTCCTGAAAACGGCGCTTATGAATTCCAGCCGTCCCAGCTCTGAAATCCATACCTCATTATTCTGTTCAAGGATCAAATCCGTAACAATATCTGTCCCTTCTTCTTCATGGAAAAACTTTACCAATGCTGAGGTATCAAAAAATAGATTCATATCCTGTCTTCTCTTTCCAGCATTATATCTTCAGATAGAGACCCTTTGCATTGTTTCAACGCCTCCCTCACCTTTATATAATCAGCGGCGGTCGTTTTGCTTTTTTTGGCCTGATTCGTCCGCTTTAGCTCGGTTATCAGGTCATATACTTTCGCCAATGCCTGGGGCTTTAATTCATCCAGTTCTTTTATGGTCTGTTCTTTTAAATTAAGCATTAAAATACCTCCCTGGATATTTTCTATATTAAGAGGACCGGCGTTTGAAACAACATTTAATGCCATTTAGAAAGTTCCTCTTTGACCGTCTGTTCGGAATATTCCGGATCTATATTATGATGACGCGCTTCCCTGATCAGATCCTGTTTGTTAAGTCCCATTTGTTCCGCAACATAACTCAGAGAACCCACGCCATCCCGATACAACTGAATTGCACGCTCTACCTTGTACTGGTAAATGCCCAGACGAAGAATCTGTTTTAGCGTCAACTCTTCTTCAGGCAATCCTTTTATCCAGGTGCGTGGTATTTTAACAGTAACTTCTTGTTCCATAATGCTGTTTCCTTTATTATTTATAATGCTTGATACATAATCTATTTAACATCCTTCACTTGCCAGTGGATTTCAGCTGGGCAGCAAGAGGCATTTGTCCCTGCAATAATGGGGATACCTTTCTCGTCTAAGACTACATGCTCATACTTTGTTTTTGCAGAAGTCAAGGGCATAACTGATACCTCACATGTTAAAAGAAACACCATGTGAAGAATAAACACCTGATACTTATGTTTTTTTGTTATATGACAATTACTTATTTTTCAGTTACTTGATCAAAATATTGAAGTAAAATATTTGCTCTTTGTGACAAAAAACTGTCATACTGATTCTTAGAATATATTTCTTTTTTGAGTGGCATCAAATTTGAATCTAATATTTTCGAGTAAGCATCTGAGAGAGCGTAATTTGATATTTTTTTATTCAATATCATGCGCACCATCCAGGGTCAAACCACAAATTTTCCCACCGGAGAGTGCTTTTTGAATTATTCTGTTCGATAGCGCTTGACTTTTATTTCATGCCGACTGATATTATTTATATGATTATTAAACACCCCCTCCAAAAATGAACCCTACCTTTTTATAAAAGCCACTTCTCAAAAAAAGAACAAACCTTCAACGCCTGGCTGTATTAAAGATCGAAGTCTGGACTTTATACCTGCCGGAAAAACATTTTTTAAAAAAGATACCTGGGCGCAGCTTTATGAAATATATGCGATTCATCCGCATGATATAGATAATAAGAAAGAAATTACTATTGAAGGGGGTCTTGATTATTACAATTCACGTACCGCTTTCAATTCGTATTCTTCAATCAATCCTTCATCGGCAAAGCTGAAGTAGCGGTTGTCTCCGATAATGATGTGATCGAAAAAGCTGATGCCGG
>JAFDFV010000492.1 GCA_019309665.1 Deltaproteobacteria bacterium
ATCTTCAATTTATTGATTAAAAACTCAATATCCTTACTGTCTGTTCCATCAATTCTTGCTGAAATGGATTTCATCGCCAACATATATTCCGGATCAGCAACCATAACGACCAAGTGGGACAAGTTAAGAAATACTTTTCTTGGATGCTCAACAAGGAATCCTTTAACGCCATCATTTAGCCAATCATTCACCAGTTCATACTCATTCGCAATTTCTTTGGCCACCTCTCTTATAATTTCAGACGGTTGAAAAATAGCATCAACGTCTTTTGTGCTAGGTCTTGCATCATAAACAAGACACATAACCGCGCCACCATACAAACAGATTTCACCTTTTACATTTCGCCGCTGAAGCTTTTCGTTAAGAGCATGCAAGTATTTTAAAATTTCATCTCTTAGCATATTTTACCTATTATTATATAGTTTCTGACTCTTCCCACAGATTTCATGATTGTTGACCCAAAATTAGTAAAAAAACAGTTTTTCTAACTGTATATTTCATCAATTTGGATATTTGTTAACAGAAAACCGGATAACCCCCTTGAAGGCTATCTCGCCAGAAGTTTTGAGTGTAGATTTCTTGCCAACTACTTAACCCAAGAATCAGCCGGTTTTCATGCAGGTAACATTTGCATATCACAATTTTTAAAGCGTTTCAATTTATTTTATATAGCATAAAATAGATAACCTTATAATTTATTTGAATATAATTGGATTTGGTTGTCTTGGGCGCACCATCCCAATTTTGAGATATTTATCTAATTTTGTTGACCTTTTGATTTTTTATATTGTAAAAGTCAATAAAAGATCGGCCAATATATATTCATTTATAAAATATTTTCGGATAGTTCGATGAGTTAAAATGGATTACATCGCCGGCTATATAGGCAGAAAAGCCTCAAGCGCTACAAACCACATTTCTAACTTATTCGCCTTTACCTGCCGAATATTTGTTCTCATATTCCAAAAACCTGAGGCAGGCAGAGCCCTTGTCAGAAGAATTTCTCTTGAGCAGGTTTATTTTGGAAGCATGCTAATCATACAATTTACCAAGGTTTCAGGTCAGTACGATCTTGGTAAAACAATGGTAATGCTGATTGTTAGAGAGCTTGGTCCCGTTATAACAGCACTTTTGGTCATATTAAGATCAGCAACCGCTGTAGCCATAGAGATCAGCCATATGAACATTTTCCATGAAATAGATGCTATTGAAATGGCAGGAATTGACCCGATGCGTATAGTCTGCCTGCCAAGATTAATCGGGATAACTTCAGCTATACTTTGCCTTTTTATAGTTTTTGATCTGGTAGCTATTATCGGAGGTTATTTGATAGTCTGGATATTTACATATATACCCATGGGCGACTTTATAACACAAATAGGTAAAGCTATAACCGCTACCGATATTGCCGTTGGAATTATAAAAGCTATATTTTTTGGAATCGCAATTACCGTTACATGCCTTAAACATGGTTTCAGTGTAAAAAGACTTATTACAGACATACCGGTCGGCACCTCCAAAGCCGCTGTTGAATGTTTTTTTTACTGTCTTGTTATCAATGTTATTATATCGATATTGTTTTACATGTAGAGTACGCAGAAAAAAATGTATTTGATCAATCTTGTTGATTATACTATTGATTTCCCGGAGAGTGATTGTAGCTTTAATAAATTGAATTTTACCCTTTCCCGTGGCGATGCTTTTGTAATAATTGGTGATTCTCCCGATCAAGCACATATGTTTCTTAAGGCACTTGCAACGCTGGTTAAACCTGTATCCGGCGATTTCTACTTTAAAGATAAAAAAGTGGATTTTTCAGACTATCGAAACCTTTTGCCCTGCAAGAAAAAGATAGGCTATATCGCTTCAGATTCAGCAATGATCAGCAATATAACTGTCAGAGAAAATCTTCTTTATACGAGATACTATTTTGAAAATTTACTCTCGCTGCCTTTAGATGAAACAGCGAAAAAATTATGCGAAAACTTTGGCATTTACGACAAACTTGATATTTATCCCGGAAGGCTTAGCAGCGTAGATTTGAGAATCGCCATTGCAATACGCGAGCTTATCAAGTCTCCTGATTTACTTCTTCTTGAACGTCCTGAAGACTTCATAGGACACACCAACTTCGATCTTTTTACAGAGGTTTTGAGGGATATGGTGTTGATCAAACTTCCTATTGTTTTTATATCTTATGACAAGGATTTCATTGAAGAGTTTTCCAACAAAAAAATATTTCTCAAAGATGGGACGTTATCAATTGGTTAATTTGCTATGGAAGTCGATTACAATAAAAAAGAGAAAATAGTCGGAACATTTGTAATAGGTATGGTGGTCATTATGCTTGCAATGTTGATTATAATAGGCAGGGGCAAGGACTGGTTTAAAACATATATTACCTATTATACGACATTTGATGAAAGTTATAATCTTAGAGAAAATGCTGCTGTTAAACTATACAAAACAGATATAGGAAAAGTAAAAAAAATCACACTTGCTGAAGATAAAGTAAAAGTTAAATTAATTATTCTGGAAGATTATTCATCCAGGATCAGAAGTGATTCCGTTGCGATTGTTGACAGTCCCACTTTTATAGGTTCTGAATACATCGCCATAATACCAGGCACCGCTGAAGCTCCTCTGATTAAAGAAGGCGGTAAAATTCCTTCCAGGGAAAAAAAATCTGTTGATGATATTCTTGCAGAATTTGAGGTGGAGAAAACAGCCAAAATGGTTATTCCCGCAATACAGGATGTTGCAGAAATTGCTCAAATAATGAGAGATCCTAAAGGACCTTTGTTTGCCTCACTTGATAGTTTCAACAGAACACTTTCTTATTTTGAGAGAGTTGCACGGGATAT
>JAFDFV010000493.1 GCA_019309665.1 Deltaproteobacteria bacterium
TCCGTCTTTTGATAACGCTTATGCTCAACTTCATAATCCCTGTAATTCAGGTAATCGGCGGTCTTTATGCCAACAGCATGGCTTTGATTTCCGATGCTACCCATAATTTCAGTGATTTTATTGCGGTGTTGATTTCTTATGTGGGCTATAGGGTTGGCCAAAGGGGCGCTTCTGTTAGACATACATTTGGATACTGGCGCGCTGAGATAATGGCTGCACTTTTAAATGTGGCAATTCTTGTTGGGGCTTCGGTATACATCGTTTACGAAGCGAGTCAGCGGCTTTTCAATCCTGAAACCGTGACAGGATTTGTTGTGGTGTGGATTGCAGGGGTCGGTGTTATAGGAAATGGGTTTTCCGCCTGGCTGCTTCATAAGGATGCCAGGCACAGCCTGAATATAAGGGGAGCGTTTCTGCATATGCTTGGAGATCTTCTTACCTCTGTTGCAGTGTTAGTCGGCGGAATGGTACTCATGTTTAAACCCTGGTACTGGCTGGATCCGGTTCTTTCTTTACTGATTGTTTATTTTATTTTGAAAAACTGCTGGGGGATTTTGAAGGAAGCCGGCGGCATCTTGATGAATGCAACACCTGCAGGAATAGACATAGAGGAAGTAAAAGAAACTCTTGAACAGATTCCAGGTGTTTGTGGAGTTCATTATCTTCATGCATGGAACCTGAGTTCTTCAAGCATAGCATTTTCCTGCCATATAGTAGTTTTGGATCAGCCGGTCAGTAATACTGAAACTCTGGCCAAGACAATTCGGGAAACATTACTTAATCGTTTTGGTATTGACCATCCAGTACTGCAGTTTGAAACTTCTCAATGCGGAAATGGAAGCACACTGTGTGAAATTTCCGGCTGAAACAGTTCTGAATTAAACACAAATAAAAAAAGGCATTGAAGAATTGGAAATTACTAAATATTCCAATTCCTTAATGCCTTTTTTAGCCTATAATTATAACCTAAATTGTGTGGTTCTTAAGAAAAAAGGGAACCGTTCACGGTTAACAGTTAGCATTCTATCCTTGTGAAATGAATTATCTGAAAGTCTATAGGTAGCGGAGAGCACTTTGTCTTGCAGGTCAAAGGGGGATTCAATTTGAAATGCTTGCTTTAGGTATTATTTAATCCTTAATACCATATGCTGTAATTTTTTTATTGACACATACTATATGTGTGGTATTAACAGGCCTAACGTCAATATTTAATTCAGCAATTAGTAAGTCTATCACTAATTTTAAATCAATTCCAACAGAATTTTAATAGGTGGTATAAGTGTTTGAAGAAATCAAAAAACGGAACGGAAGAGTAGTTGAGTTTGATTCTACAAAAATTACGGCCGCCGTTATTAAGGCAGGCAAAGCAACCGGAGAATTCAAAGAAAAAGAAGCAAAAAAACTTACGCTAAAAGTACTTACATTAGCTCATGAGCTTCGTCTCGGTCCTCTTCCGGAGGTGGAAGAGATTCAGGATATTGTTGAGAGGGTATTGCTTGATTCTCCGTTCTATAAGACAGCCAAGTCATATATCATATACAGGGAACAGCATTCGCAGATAAGAAACCTCGTAACCAAGGCTAATGTTGATCTTGTTGATCACTACATCCAGCAATTAGACTGGAAGATCAAGGAAAACAGCAATATGTGCTATTCGCTTCAAGGGCTCAATAATTACATTTCCTCGGATGTAACATCAGAGTACTGGTTGAACAGGATTTATCCACCTGAGATCAGATCTGCTCATAAAAATGGTGATTTTCACATCCACGATCTTAGCCTTTTGTCGATATATTGCGTTGGATGGGATTTGCGTGATCTGCTAATACAGGGCTTTAAGGGAGTTGAGGGCAAAGTAGAGAGCGCACCCCCGAAACATCTGAGATCAGCTCTTGGCCAGATCGTAAACTTTTTCTACACACTCCAGGGTGAGGCTGCGGGAGCACAGGCTATTTCCAATTTTGACACTCTTCTCGCTCCATTTGTGCGTTATGATAATTTAG
>JAFDFV010000120.1 GCA_019309665.1 Deltaproteobacteria bacterium
TTTAATCGATACATGCGATTTTCTCCTGTTTTATTTTAATTTTAGGACAATCTTGTTTTTTGTAATGTTTTTTACTTTTAACCCCATGTTTTTGCATAAGTTCGATTTGTTGAGGCTGCGGGCGAGCATAATGGCGTCACCATCATATTCGATTTCCATATTTTGTATTCCATCGGCAAATTCTTCAATACTCACATTGGCAACTCCTTCTAAGGTTTTTAAATATTCTTCCAGTTCCATTAACTGAGAGAATTCCAAACCGTTAATTTCCAGAGCTATTCTGCTGCTTGCTGCCGCAGGAATCCGTGTGATTTGCGATACTACAATATCAGAAGCCATTACGGAGGATAGACGAATGGCTTTTTGCAGAGCTGCTGAGTCGCTTATTCCAAAGGCTCGCAAATCAGGAGTTCCATCCGCAAGAATACCGTTACCAAGAGTGCCCGCATATTTAAAAGCTATATCGCGATTTACAAGAAGGTTAACACCGTCAAATGTATTTCCCACAATATCCTGATACACTATTTCTCCAGTATCTACGCGAAGTACTTTGCAATGTATCTGGCAAATTGCCTGATGCATATGACCAACAGAGGAACGGGCGGCCAGTGAAATTGTGCCGGTGATCAGTAAATCAATACCTTGAAATGAAGTGCCTGAAATTGTATTAGATTTATTAAATTCTTTTCGAAGCTTTTCCAGATGCCGGGGATCTACAGTTTTGAATCCAGCCTGTATCAGCTTCTTTCCGATTTCGCTCTCAATACTGCCGGCAACCTCCATTATCCGGAGTTTTGAATAGAAGCGCAGTATTGAGTTGAGATTTTGCTGGTCTGGTGCCATGAGTGTTCCGACACGCCATTTTCGCAGTAAGCCGGAAGCTCGAAGAATTTCTGCGACAGGTACCAGGCTGACCATGGCCTCAATCTGGACGCTCTGAATCTCTCCTCCTCCAGAGCCTTGCGCCGTGCGTGAGCTATAGCAAGCCGTTTATCCAGTGCCGGGTCATTGGTGGATGCTGATTCACCCCAGACAGTAACAGCCTGAAATTCGAGTGCTGATACATCGGCATGTAATGTATTGATGGAACAGCAGAATACCAGCAAGACAACGGACAATCCAATAAGTCTGTAAGAAATCATGGAATAGCCTATGAAGTGACATTAGGCAAAACTTTTGTATAAAAACGGACTGTTAAGCTAAAAGCTAACGGCTAACAGCTATGCGCACAAATCATATTTTTTGAGGTATTTTATCCTTAAAGGTGTAAACTACTTTTAGGCTGTTATGAAGGATGCCAAAAGTATAAAAGAAAAATAATTCTGTGTCAATGAATAGCAAAATAATGCAGCCTTGACGCATGAGTTTTTTAAAGTTGCAAAAGGGCATTTTTCTTCTTTTCTAAGATAGCGTAGTTTATAGACTTTCAGATAATTAATTTCACAAGGCCAGAAGGAGGAAGGGGTAGTCCCTACAAAGCAGTGCAGGTTTGGAAATACTACCCTATTTTACTTTGTAAACATCTGATTTTTCACTATGTGCTGCCAGAAGACATGATATCTAACTTATTGAAATTATTGACCCGCACTGTTTTGTAGGGACTACCGGAATTCAAAAGAATAGATTTCAGCAAGATAGCGCCTGTGGAAAAATGATCATGTTAGGAAAACCAGCTTTGAGCTTTTTTCTTTGCACTAAGGAACGTGGACGAAATAACTTACTCAACTATGCATCACAGCTTCAGGCCACCTTTGCCCGATCTTAAATCACAAAAATATCAAAATAGCCCGCTATTCCATCAACTTTTGTGATCTGAGATCGAACAAATCTGACCCAAATCTATGCGCCTACTTGTGGAAGTTAATTCGTCCACGTTCTGAAAATTGTAGAATTATATGCAATGAACTAGTTAACAAGGTTTGAAGTATGGATGAATTAATAACAATTCCGAATTATTATATTGTTGAAAAGTTGGGTGAGGGCCCACAGTCCGTCGCTTATAAAGGTTTTCATAAAAAAACCCTCATCGGCCATTAGTTATTAAGATTCTGAAAGCGGCATCCATATCTGAAGATCAAAAAAGACATTTTCGGCAGAAGATCGAGCATCTTAAGGTTTTAAACGATATCCGTCTTATCACGCCTTTATCCTTTGAGGTGAGAAAAAACGTCCAGTTTTTTACCAAAGACTATTTCCAGGGGATAACTCTTGACCAGTGGTCCAGGAAACAAAAAAAAATTAACTTAAATGATTTTTTCACCATAGCCTGCGGGATAGCGGAAGCTCTCAATAAGGCTCATGAGGCAGGTATTATTCACGGCGGCATCAAGCCGCATAATATATTAATTCAGCCGGAGTCTCTTGATATCCGGTTAATTGATTTTATAACCTCTATTGATGTAAGCGATATAAGTCATTTCATTTATGACCGCGCTTTTGTGGAGGATACTCTTGCCTATACTTCTCCCGAACAGACCGGCAGAATTAACCATAGAGTTGATTTTCCCAGCGACCTTTATTCGCTTGGGATTGTCTCCTATGAATTGCTGACCGGACGACTTCCTTTTTTTTCTACCGATCCACTCGAATTAATCCATTCCCACCTTGCGGAAGAGGCATCGCTCGTTAACGAATTAAATCCCGCTATTCCTTCTGCGATAGGTAAAATCATAGCCAAACAAATGCTCAAACAGCCTGAGAAACGTTACCAGGGCGCCACCGGGTTTCTGGCCGATCTCATGCGGTGCCGGGATGAATATGCGGCAAGAGGCGCGATCAGCGAATTTCCTTTAGGAATTTATGATCGTACCCATCGAGTTGCCTTTGTTTCAAAGATGGTGGGACGCGATATAGAAACTGAAATTATACTTGAGGAATATAATAAAGCAGCACAAGGTTTTTTCAACTCTCTATTCATATCAGGGCTTACAGGCATTGGTAAAACCCGATTGATTCAAGCGCTTCAGAAACCTATCGTGGAACATTGGGGCTATTTTACATCAGGAAAGTTCGATGTTTATCAAAAGAATATTCCGTATAGCTCTATTATCCATGCTCTAAGAAATTTGGTGAGGACCTTTTTGACGGAAAGTAACGAAAGGGTTGTTTTATGGAAGCAAAAAATTATCAAAGCAGTTGGAAACAATGGCGCGGTGGTCATTGATGTGATACCGGAACTGGAGATCCTGATAGGCCCACAACCGGAAGTTAAACCTCTTCCTTCTGTGGAATCAGGAAACCGTTTCCATGATGTCTTTGGCCGTTTTTTGACTTGCCTGGCCGCAGAAGAACATCCGCTTGTGCTTTTTATTGATGATCTTCAGTGGTGTGATATTGCTTCCTTTGATTTTCTTGCCAATATATTTGACAACTATAAGGAACATCAATACCTATTTTTAATAGGAGCTTATCGGCATAATGAGGTTGATTCAAGCCATCCCCTGACTAAGTTATTGCAAAGCCTCAAAAAAGACACCAGACCCATGAAAGAAGTCAGGCTGGAACCACTTAAACCCGAGTACTGCCATGATATGGTCTCCTATATCCTTGGTTTGCCCCTTTCACAAGTCAAGGTTTTAGCCGGTTTTATAGCCGAACTGACAGAAGGTAATCCTCTGTTTGTGAGCGAGATGCTGTCCTATTTATATAACGAAGATTTGCTCATTTTAAATGAAAACATGCAATGGCAATGGGATATGGATAAGATAGCTCGTTCTGACATGCCGGCCACAGTAGTATCGCTTTTTACCACGAAGATAAAAAAACTATCCGATGATACTTTTGAGCTGCTCGAATACTGCGCCTGCATGGGAAACCGTTTCATACCTGATGAAATTGCTTTGACAAGAGAAATTACGTTGCTTAAAACATTTGAAAAGTTAAAGCCGGCTTTAAGCCAGGGACTTTTAATAGAAAGCAAAGATCAATTGCAATTTGTTCATGACCGGGTACAGGAGGCAACTCTAACGCTGATAAAACCCGAAAGGAAGCGGCAGATACATTGGCAGATCGGAGAGCATCTCCTTTCCGCTGTGCCCAAAGGATCTGATCTGGAAAAACTGGATAACCTGTTTACCATTGTTGCTCACCTGCACTTAGGAAAAGAAAGTATCTTAGACAGAAATGTTGCCTACCGATTATCTGATATCAGCTATTATGCGGGCAACAAGGCCTTGGGTTCGCTGGCAACAGAAGCAGCCAATGAGTATTTTCGGCAAAGTCTTGAGGTCTTGCCGGATAACTGCTGGGAGGTACAATATGATAAGACATTTAAGATATACCGGAAACTGGCAAAAACCGAGCTGATGTGCGGAAAATATGAAAACTCGGAAAAACTGCTCAATCAATTGCTTGAACGTGCCAAAACTGATTTGGACAAGGCCGAAGCACTGGCCGAACAGACAACTTCACTTTCATCTATAGGCAATTTTATAAAAGCAATTGAAACTGCTAACCGCGGGTTGGCATTTTTCGGAAAATCGATCCCGGATGATCCTGAGGTAGCGGAACAAAAACGTGAGCAATTGATGAATGAGATTGACTCTCAATATGCTGTTAACATTTGGGACGCTATTCTTGATATGCCGTTTACTAAGGAAAGGAAGAGTAAGATTGAATTGGCGTTTTACAGTGAACTTATCCCGGATTTATACATGTCAGGTCTGGTGCCACAGCTTTATCTTTCGGCAGTGCAGTCAACCCGGCACTGCCTGGAAGGCGGCATGGATGAATCAGTGATCTACTCTTTTTCCATGATGGGGCTTTATCTAGGGGAGCAAGAAAAATTTGATCAAGTCTTTCGATATGAAGATCTGGCTCTTAATTTGTGTGAAAAATACCCAAACACCTTTGGGGCCACCAGGGGGATGAACGGAGTTGCCTGGGTTACTATGCATACGCGGTATCATCCCGAAGAATTGGCTAAACATTGTCTGAAAGCGATCCAGTGCGGGAAGAACTGCGGTGATTTGTATAATGCGGGGCTTTCCTATGGACCCTTGATGTGGGGCCTTCAGGTGCAGGGAGCTAACCTGGCTGCAATCGAGGAATATGCCAAGGAATGTTTACAGTTTTCTCAAAAGTACCATTTATCCTTTTCCGTTGCTCTGGCCGAGGCCATGCAGGCGGGGTGGATTGCGCCGATGAAAAAAAATTATACGCCCGTCCCTATGGAGGAGAAGATTAGAAAATGGGAGAAGGAAAATCATATTGCCGCTGCAGGGAGCTATTATGTGCACATGGCTTTGACCCACTATTATTTCGGAGAGTATGAAAAGGCTGAAGAGTATTTATTTAAAGTCAGAAAGTATCTGAGAGGGCTTACCGACCATCTACTGAAGCGACAGTGGCATGTCTTTCAGGTACTGAATGCCCTCAGGCTGTATGCAAGGGGAAAAGTTTACAAAAGCAAAGAAAAATTATTATCTTATATTCAACCGCTTATCAAAAAGGTTGAAACCTGGGCTCAATACGGGCCAATGCTTAAACCTTATCGGAATTTTATATCTCGAAAATCGTTTATCTGATGCGATTTTTACCTCGGAAAAGGCAAGAATGACCGAACTTCTGGCCTCACAAGCAGCCATTTCTCTGGAAAACGCACGGCTATTAGATCAGATGAAAAAGACAGAAGAGCAAATTAAGGAATCCCTTAGCGAGAAAGAGGTACTCCTTAGGGAAATTCATCATCGGGTTAAAAACAATTTGCAGATTATTTCCAGTCTGTTCAGGCTTCAAACCGCAGATATCAGGGACGAACATGACATGGAGATATTCAAGGAAAGCCAAAGTCGTGTGAGGTCAATGGCGCTAATACATGAAAGACTGTATCAATCAAAGGATCTGGCAAAGATTGACTTTGCTGAATACACCCCAAAGCTTGTGAGTCATTTGCTGAGTTTATATGCGATACATGCGGAGACCATTACTTTGGACATAAGTGTTGATGATGTTTTTCTGAGTATTGATATCGCCGTACCTTGCGGTTTGATTATAAATGAGCTTGTTTCAAATTGTTTGAAACACGCTTTCCCGGAGAGTACTAAAGGCAAAATACGTGTCGAACTTCGTATGACAGAGGATTTGCCCGTTCAAAACAAACGATCAAGTAAAATGGTTACATTAATTGTCAGTGATAATGGTGTCGGCTTCCAAAAAAAATGGATTTTTGCAGCACGGAAACATTGGGTTTGGAATTAGTAACTACTTTAGTAAAACAGCTTAATGGTACCATTGAGCTTGATAGAAGTCGTGGAACAGAGTTTAAGATTACCTTCCCCTCATTGAGATTAAAAAGGTAAAGCAAAGGAGCCAGGGAGATGTCGAATTCACGAATTTTGATTGTTGAAGATGAAGGCATCATAGCCAAGGATATACAAAATACGTTAAACCGTTCAGGATATTCCGTTGTTGGTATCGCCTCTTCCGGTGAGGAAGCCATTAAAAAAGCAATGGAAATACATCCGGATTTAGTGCTGATGGATATCGTGCTTAAAGGGGCTATGGACGGTGTTGAAGCGGCTGAGCACATTCGTGATCATTTCGATATTCCAGTAGTCTATCTCACCGCTTATTCTGATGATACAACATTACAGCGTGCAAAAATAACTGAGCCATTTGGCTATATACTCAAACCTTTTCAGGAGAAAGAATTATATACGACCATTGAGATGGCCATTTACAAGCATACGACGCAAAGGAAATTAAAGGAAAGCGAACAATGGCTTGCCACCACACTCAAAAGTATAGGCGATGCCGTGATTGCCACCAATGTCAATAAATTAATAACATTTATGAATCCGGTAGCCGAGGCTTTGACGGGCTGGAAACAGGAAGAAGCTATAGGCAAACCTCTAAAAGATGTTTTCAAAGTTATAAATGAAAAAACCGGTAAACAGGCTGATGATCCTGTTGCAATGGTACTCAGGGAAGGTGTTATTGTCGGGCTGTCAAACCATGCGGTGTTGATAGCCAAAGACGGAACGAAAAGACCTGTTGATGACAGCGGTGCGCCTATCAGAGATGATAAGGGAAAAATTATTGGTGTAGTTCTGGTCTTCCGCGATATAACCGAGCGAAAGATAGCGGTGGAGCAACTTAGAGTATCTGAAGAAAGACACAGAAGCGTAGTGGATAACATCAATGTCGGCATAGCTCTGATAAGCCTAAATATGGAAATATTGGCTTTGAATAATCAGATGAAAAAGTGGTATCCGGATATTGATATCTCACAAAAACCGATTTGCTATAAGTCTTTTAATAAACCATTCATAAACGACGCATGTCTTAATTGCCCGGTATGTATAACTTTGAATGATGGAGAAGTTCATGAATCGGTATTAGACAGGATAGCGGATAATAAAGTGAGAAATTACAGAGTTATTTCCTCTCCACTTAAAGATAAAAAAGGCAAAATTATAGCAGCCATAGAGATGATTGAAGACATTACCGATCAGAAGAAAGCACAGGAGGCTTTACAAAGGAGCGAATTGAAATACCGTGAGCTTGTGCAGAATGCGAACAGCATTATTTTACGAATGGACCCTCAGGGTAATGTCACATTTTTCAACGAATTTGCCCAACAATTTTTCGGTTACACTGAAGAGGAGATACTCGGCAAGAATGTTGTCGGCAACATAGTGCCAAAAACTGATAGTGAACTGCGAAATCTTGAAGCAATGATCCGGGACATCGGGCTTAATCCTGAAAAACATGCTAGTAATGAGAATGAAAACATGCGGAAAGATGGTGGAAGGATATGGGTT
>JAFDFV010000494.1 GCA_019309665.1 Deltaproteobacteria bacterium
AAGCCTTTATGCGCAAGAAATCGGCGCAGATTGAGTAAAAAATCGCTCAATTTAGGTTCTAATAAATACAATTAGTGATTCAGGATATTCACGAATACGAACAGACCCAGGAAAATCTTGCACTGCTGAAAATCCTGGCACAAAGCCGGAAAAGGCTGAATAAAGGAAATGTTCGACTTGCGGCCGATGTTTTCAATGAGTTGAAAACGAAAATGAAAGATGATTCAACCTCATGAGTTTTACAATCCATATAATAGGAAATGCTGAAAAAATTATCTATCGCTGTGTAACCCTGAGCACCTCCTCAATTGTCGTCCCATCCTGGCGTAAAGTGATCATGTTTTGATTCAAAGCTTCATTTTTTATCCTGTTTGAATCATAGGTTTTAAGTATCAAATTCTTTAAATTGCTGTTCAATACCATAATCTCAAAAATAGCCATTCTACTCTTGTAGCCGGTATTAAAACATTTTTCACAACCTTTTGCTTTGTATATCTTACCATCTTTGAATTTATCCGGAATGACTCCAAGTCCTTCAAGTGCGATATAATCCGGCTCACTTGCTTCTTTGCAATAACTGCAAAGAACACGGATTAACCTCTGTGCTACGACAGCCATAACCGATGATGAAATTAAAAAGGGTTCGATGCCGATATCAACAAGACGGGTAATAGCGCTTGCAGAATCATTTGTGTGAAGTGTGGAAAAAACAAGGTGCCCGGTTAAAGCTGAATGAACTGCTATTTCTGCTGTTTCCCTGTCTCGTATTTCTCCTATAAGTATGACATCAGGATCCTGCCTTACAATTGATCTAAGTCCCCGTGCAAAAGTAAGGTTTATCTTTGGATTGACCTGCATCTGGCTAATGCCTTTAATTTGATATTCTATCGGATCTTCTATGGTTATGATATTAATATCGGATGTATTTATGGATGATAAAATTGCATACAGAGTTGTTGTCTTACCACTTCCGGTAGGTCCTGTAACAAGAATAATGCCATTCGGAGATCTAACAAGATTTTCCAGCGAAGCAAGCCGTTCGGAAGAAAGGCCGATTTCAGTGAGTCTAAGCAGTGAACCGGATTTGTTAAGAAGCCTTAGAACTAAACGTTCACCAAACGAAGACGGAATTGTGGAAACCCTTACATCAATGCTCTGGCCACCCATTTTGACTTCAAAACGTCCGTCCTGGGGAAGGCGTTTTTCAGCAATGTTCATCTTTGCCATGACCTTTATTCTGGAAATCAAAGCAGGCTGAATCCCCATAGGAGGAGAAAGAAGGTCATAAAGTATACCATCCACACGGTAACGGACTTTAAAACTGCTCTGGTATGGCTCTATATGAATATCGCTTGCACGAGCTTTAATAGATTGAGAGATAATATGATTAACCAGCTTGATAATCGGCGCGTCACTGGTGTCATCCAAAAGATCCGCAGTATCTTCAAGTCCGGCTATGGTAATACTGCCGTTTTCTTCCATGTTCTGAACAAGCTGCTGTGCGGAATCTCTGCTGATATCATAACTTATATTTATGGCGGAAGTAATGGAATTCTTTGTTGCAAGAACAACTTTATAATCATCAAGGCCGAGAATCCTTACCAGGTCATCTATTGCCTGCAAGCTGACAGGGTCATTTATTGCTATTATGTTGCCTGAGCCATCAACAACCTTCCCCTTGTTCGTCAAAGGAACCATGACATATTTTTTAAGGAATTGGATTGATATCTTCCTGGTAAAATCATTACTGATATGGTCAACGGGAAGTTCATGCCAAAATGGAATATCATACAAAACGCTTAATGTTTCAAGGAGTTGAGCCTCAGTAATAATTTTTTTATTTACAAGTATTTCTCCGGTGTTACCTCCTTTTTCTTTTATTGTCCTCCAGACTTCTTTAATATCTTCTTCTGAGACTAAAGTCCTGTCTTTAAGTATCTGTAAAAGAGATTTACTCATTCACCGGCACCATTTTTGTACATCTTGATGTTGCCTTCTTTTATTTTGTCGATCTGGTCTTTCTTATTTTTGTAAACCATATCTGCTTCCACAGGATTTTTTATAACATGGGGTGTGAGAAAAATAAAAAGATTGGTCTTCTCATTTGATTTTGACATTGACTTGAAAGCCCATCCAAGCACAGGTATATTTCCAAGGCATGGAACCATGTATTCT
>JAFDFV010000495.1 GCA_019309665.1 Deltaproteobacteria bacterium
ATGGCCCTTTGGGTTGTATTGGAGTTAAATTGACGCCTGGCAGGTCGATAGCCTTGGACAGAAGAATATTTCCTTTGTCGGCCCTTGCTTTTATAGAAGCAGAAAAACCTTTAATAAATGACGATGGGGAAATTCATAACTGGATAACTTTCAGCAGATTTGTTCTGAATCATGATACAGGAGGGGCGATACGCGGGCCTGGCCGTGCGGATCTGTTCTGGGGAAACGGTCCATACGCTGAGATAGCGGCAGGTCACATGCAGCACAAGGGAGAACTGTACTTTCTTGTTCTTGATTTTGATAAGAGAAGATGAAATGTTATTTTCGTTAAATCTAAAATCGTAAAAGTTTACCACGGAAGGACACGGAGTTTCACTGAAAATTGAAAACAATGAGTAAGTGTAACCACCAACCATGAACCTAACAACCTGAACAGTTACGAGAATTCAGTGTATTTCCGTGAAAATCCGTGGTGACCTATTACCTAAAATCTAAAAAATGTTATAGGTGAGTATTATGTTCGGCATAGGCATGCCTGAAGTTCTATTAATTTTGGCTGTAGCTCTTATTGTTATTGGACCCAAAAAGCTTCCTGATCTCGCAAAATCACTTGGCCGGGCAATCGGTGAATTCAAGAAAGCCACACATGAATTTAAAGAGTCTATCGATATAAACAGTGATTTAAAAGATGTTAAAGATACTTTTGAGGATATGAATGAAAACATAAAGGAGGCTGTTGATGACGTTTCCGCTCCCTCTAATGATAAAAAAGAAGTTAAGAATGAAGCGGAAGGGTCTTTAAAATGATTGAAAATGAGAAAATGCCTTTTACAGGTCATCTTGAGGAGCTAAGGAATCGTCTGGTTAAATGTTTTATAGCTATAGGTATAGGCTTTTTTATTTCATATGGATTTAAGGAAAAAATTTTCCATTACCTGACTATACCTTTAATTTCAGCAATGCAGGCCGATGATAAACTTATTTTTACGGGTCTGCCCGAGGCTTTCTTTACATATCTAAAGGTATCTTTACTATCAGGTTTAATGCTGGCCGCTCCAGTATTATTATATCAGTTCTGGCTGTTTGTTGCGCCAGGGCTTTATGACAAGGAAAGAAAACTTCTCATCCCCATAGTCGTGCTTTCCTCTTTTTTCTTTATTGGCGGAGCATTATTTGGATATTTTATTGTGTTTCCATTTGGGTTTAAGTTTTTTTTAGGATTTGCTACTGAAACAATAAAGGCGCTTCCTTCAATGCGTGAGTATCTGAGCTTTTCTTCAAAGTTGTTGCTCGCTTTTGGGCTGGTTTTTGAACTTCCTCTTGTTATTACTTTTCTTGCCAGACTCGGCATAGTTACAGTTGAATTTTTAAAGAAAAACAGAAAATATGCCCTGCTTTTATTTTTTATTTTTGCAGCTATTTTAACCCCACCTGATGTTGTGACACAGATTATGATGGCTTTTCCCCTGATGCTTCTATATGAGATAAGCATTCTTGGCGCCAGGGTTTTTGGGAAAAAAAAATCACAAAAAATCAATAATGATGTTTAATTAGTTTTTAACATATGTTCTTTATCTTGACATAATAATTTTTATTTGATAAAGAATTTTATATAAAAAGATTATTTGTTTGATAAATTTTGAGAATGGAAGGAGGTGAAGTGTATATGAATAAAAGATCTTTATTGATTATAGCTGTTGTAGGAATTGCTTCCATGTTTCTTGCTACCGCTATTTATGCTGGGACCACCGTGGCTGATGTTGTCAATATGGAAAACAAGGCTTATAAAAAACATAAAAAGAGTATAGTCAAGTTTTCACACAAAAAGCATAATGTAGAATACAAAGCAGGTTGCGGAGAATGTCATCATGATACTGAAGGTAAACCTCTTAGTGCTCTAAAAATGGGTGATGAAGTTCATAATTGCATCGAATGTCACAAAAAACCGGGCAGAGCTCCAAGGGCTAAAAAAGGCGAAGCCAAGCTTTCAAAAAAACTGCATTGGTTGCCATAAGATTGCCAAGAAGAGCGGCAAGAAAGCAGCACCTACATCCTGTGCAAAGTGCCATCCCAAAAAGAAATAATTTAATATCTGCAGATTTTAAAATTCAGGGCAAACATTATTTATAATGTTTGCCCTGTTTTTTTGTAAAATTTCACCACAGAACGACTTAGCAGTTAGCTTTTAGCAATTAGCCTTTAGCTTAAAAAATCAAACAGATAACACATTCAGCTAAGAGCTAGCAGCTAATGGCTTTTTTCACAAATCTTCACAAGTGTAATTCTGTGAAAATCCGTGGTAAATTATTGTGTTTTTTTGTAGAAAATCGCATTGCTGACCATAGCCTTTGCCCATGAAGGGGTGCCAAGTGCATGAATATGGGTGTATGTGGCGAGTACATTTTTATAGCAAACGCCGTCCTTTTTATTAATAAAGCCATTTCCTCTTTTCATGTTAAAAACCAGATCCTCATCATTTCCTTTCCATTCAAGAACATACGAATAGTGAAACTCATGCCCCCTTATTTCGCTTCCCTTCTTGAAATATTTGTTTTCTCTTTCAACTGAAATGATTGTATAGCCGTGCCCTTTTGGTTTTTTGGAAAGGCCGAATACAACAGGCAGAACTCCTGCCATTTGATATGATTTGTTATCAAGAACAAGTTCTTCTCCAAGATACATCAACCCCCCGCATTCAGCATATATCGGCAGGCCATCTTCGGCTAATGCTTTTAACTCATTTCTGAATTGCTCGTTTTCTGATAATTCTTTAGCATGGGTTTCAGGAAAGCCGCCACCGATATAGAGAGTATCTATTGGTGGTATTTTATTTGTTTTAAGCGGGCTTATAAATACTGTTTCTGCGCCTGCTGCAATAAGTGCATCAATATTCTCAGGATAGTAAAACTGAAAAGCTGAATCTTT
>JAFDFV010000121.1 GCA_019309665.1 Deltaproteobacteria bacterium
CTTTTTGCGGGCCTATGATGTTTTTTATAACGATGTAATGATGTAGAAAAAAAGTGATGGAATGTAATCATCTTTTTTTCAGATTTAGGCGACAACTTGCTTGACATTTACCGACAAAGCGAATGGCGGGATGAATTATTACGAACCGGAGTCAGAGCCAAAGGCGGAAAGATGATCCAATTCACCCGTGTTGAACCGCTTTCAGGCACAAAATTTATTCAAGCGGAAGCGGAAACTAAAGAGGATGTTCCCCAAAAAGTATTGGTTGTCTTTGGCCCGGAACATGCGCCGCTGGAACAAAGACAGGTAGAAGACGCCTGGCAGGAAGCCCGTGCTTTAAATCCCGACATGCTATTGTTCTGCGCTTTCCAGTTTGATGATGAAGCGGCAAAAGATATTGACGAACTTACTCCTGAAATTGCCGGCATGCAGCTATTAAAAGCCCAGATGAATGCGGATATGTTTACCGATGATTTGCGTAAAAAACGCTCAAGCAATGAAAGTTTCTGGCTGGTGGGTCAGCCTGATGTGAAAATGGAAAGTTGTAAGTTTTTAGTTTTTAGTGATAAGGAGATTGCAAGCCATGACATCTTCAAGGAGTTATCGGGACTTGATAGTCTGGAAAAAATCAATAAACTTGGTGACCAGGATTTACAATTGTACATCATCCTTTCCCAGGGAAGAGAAGTTTGGCATTACCTCGCAAATGAGAAGGGCTGGAACCTCTATTCCGGCAAACATAGCAGAGGGACAGGCAAGACACGGCAAAAAAGAATTTCTGCAATTTCTCTCAATAGCACAGGGATCGTTGGCCGAGTTAGAAACTTTTTTGATAATCTCCAAGAATTTGGACTTTCTAACCGAAGCCAGCTTAAAGGAGTTGCTGACCGATTGCGAGGAGATAGCAAAATTACTCTACAGCTTGAAGAGATCTCTCAACTCTTAAAACTTCCAACTAAAAACTTAAAACTAACAACTAAAAGCTATTCCCAGGTGGAAGTGATGGGTTTTGACTATTACAATCCAAAAACCGGCAATGTGGAAAGCGGAGGTAAAAAGAATATCGCCATGTGGATGCTGGATACTGATTATGATAACCGGTCGATTTTTCCATCACAGGTGTTTTTCCCAATGGCTGGTAAAAAAGACGGATGGACAAAACTGGCCAGAAATTTAAAAGCTGAAATAGATGAAGAAAAGATTGAAGCTTTTAGAGGTACAACCTCGCTTGAGTTTGAGCCAGGAAATACAATTGCAGTAAAAATCATTGATGATCGCGGGATTGAATCCTTGCGGGTAATAAAGGTGGAGTAATGGCAGGAAGAGTTGAAAATATAAATAAGGATATATTACGTCAATGCCGTAAGCAGATTGGTTTGAGTCTTCCTGCCGTTGCAAAAAAAGTGGTAAAGATTGCTGTCATAGAGCAGGGTGATCAAAAACCGACCTTTAAACAATTAGATACTCTTGCGGAGCTATATAAAGTGCCTCGCTGGGTATTTATTTCAGAGCATCTTCCTGAAAAATATCAGTTTGATAAGGCAATGCCCGCGTTCCGTCAGTTTACCGACAGCAATGCAGATGTTTTCAGTGAACATAAGGTTCGCAGCCTGATCGCTCGGGTTGACCGTTTCCGTGAGCTGATTTTAGAACTGCGCGAAGATATGGGCGAACCAATGATTGACTTTCATCCGCCGGCGTTGAAAAGAAAGGCTGCGTCGGATTTTGCGGCGCAACAGGTGCGTGACTGGTTAGACATAACAGAAGAGAATTTTAAGTTTTCTAAATGGAAAGAAATGCTGGAAGAAAAAAACATTTTTGTTTTTATGACCAGCAAGTACAAGGGGTGGTCTCATGTGGATAAGGCGCTGTTTCGCGGGCTGGCTATTTACCATCAGAAATTACCGATCATCATTATCAATGATTCAGATGCAAAAAAGGCCCAATCATTCACCCTGTTTCATGAGTTAGGACACCTGCTTAGAAAGGAAAGCGCGATTGATGACTGGGACGCGTATCACCAGCGGGTTGAAAGATGGTGTGACGAGTTATCCGGCAATGTATTGATGCCTGCTGCACAGTTTCAAACTGTTATTCACAACATAAATATAGATGATCTGGATGAGATAAAAAGTATCGCCGGTGATTTTCAGGTCAGCGCTTATGCCTGCCTGGTGCGACTCCGACAATTGCGGCTAATTGATCAGGACGATTATCTACATTTTGAGGCACAATTAAAGGCTGAATATAGAAAGTTGCAAAAGAAACTTAAAGAAAGCACTGGCGGACCTTCCAGGAACCGTCCGAAGGAAGTGCTTAATCAATACGGACATATTTACGCGAATGCCCTTTTTCAGGCATATCACAACAAGGAATTTGGGTTACATAAACTTTGTCAAGCATTTGATTTAAAGCGCGTTCCTTATGTTTTAGAGATAGGCAGGCAATTATGAGTGGTCAATATTGCCTTGATGCCAATATTTTTATCACTGCCTGGAACAGAAGCTATCCCATGAAGGTGTTTCCATCTTTATGGGAACACCTTGCACAATACCAAAATGATCTTGTTTTGATCAAACCTGTCTTTGATGAGATTGACCCCATTTCATCGGCAGATAAAAAACTGTCCAAGAACAAAAAAAGAGAAAAATATCCACTGCGTGTCTGGATGATAGATAATCATTTTGACGCAAAGCCGATTACTGATGAAATAAATTCTATTTCTCTGGAGTTAGAGAAAGAATATGAAACAAATAATAATCCAAAAGGCGCTAATCAAAATGATATTACCTTAATTGCTCACGCAAAGGTAAAAGAGAAAATTGTTGTAACCTGTGAAGAAGAGCAAACTCAAAAGCCTGGAAAGAAAAAAAATTACAAGATTCCTCTGATTTGTAATGAACAAGGCGTTGAGTGGATCCAATTTGTAACAATGCTGGATCGTCTTGGTATAAGGATATAGCGGATGGCAAAAAATATTGACAAGCTGATTATAAACAGCCCTTATGAAGAGCCAAAACAGCATTGGTCTTACGACAGGGAAAACAGAGATTTTAATATTAAAGAAGGCAGAAGACCTGCGGGTTATGTCATGGCCACACCAAACTCAAGAGCCTTTGACGATCCGGGAATTTTTTTTAAGATTAAACAGGTTAATAAAATCCGTCCAAGAGTTAAGACATGGAGAGAAGCAGGTTATCCCGGAGTAACCGGCATCACCAAACGGCTTTTGGAGCATTGGCAAGACCCGGAGGAACGTAAAGACCGCAGATTTTTCTTTTGCCAGTTGGAAGCGATTGAAACGCTTATCTGGCTGGTCGAAGCTCCTGCTGCTGAAAAAGTCGGCATAGATATTCATGGAGATGGCGGCGCTTTTGAACGCTGGTGCAGTAAAATGGCCACAGGTTCGGGCAAGACTATTATTATGTCCATGATTATTGCCTGGAATTTTTTGAATAAAGTAACCAGCCCGACCGATGCGCGGTTCAGTAAAAATGCTCTTGTTGTAGCTCCTGGTTTGACAGTAAAAAGCAGGTTACAGGTATTACAGCCAACTCACTCTGAAAACTACTATAAAGAGTTTAATATCGTACCGGCATCTTTGATGGACAAACTCCGACAAGGAAAAGTGCTGATACAAAACTGGCATACACTGGCGTGGGATACCCAGGAAAAACTTGATGTTAAAATCAAAAAAGGTCATTTGCGGTCTGTGGACAAAAGAAAGCGGACAGAAATAAGCGGCGTGGCTTATGTCCGGCAGGTTTTGGGCGATATGGCGAGTTCACGGAACATTCTTGTGATTAACGATGAAGCACACCACGCATGGCGCATGAACCCGGAAGCAATCGGAAAATATAAGCGAACCGGTTCAGAAAAAGACAGTGCGGAAGAAGCTACAATCTGGGTCGGGGGCTTAGACAGAATACATAAGCAAAGAGGAATTCTGCGCTGCTTTGACCTTTCTGCTACTCCGTTTACACCATCCGGTAAAAAATCAGCGGAAGAAGCCTTGTTTACATGGATTGTCTCTGATTTTGGATTGAATGATGCCATTGAATCGGGGCTGGTAAAAACACCTCGAGTTGTCATTCGTGATGATAGTATCGTGACCAAAGAACTCAAATCACAACTTTATCATATTTATGCCGATGATGAAGTAAAAGATGATATTAATCGTAAAGCAGATGAAACAGAACCTCTTCCGGATTTATTGATAAACGCATACTATCTTTTAGGAAAAGACTGGCGGGAAACCAGAAATAAATGGGTGGAAGCCGGTCATAAAGTGCCGCCTGTGATGATTACTGTTGCAAATAGAACTGAAACTTCGGCACGAATAAAATATGCTTTTGACCATAACCGGATATTAATTCCTGAACTGTGTGATGCAGATAAAACTCTGCAAATAGACAGTAAGATACTGAATGAAGCTGAATCGGAAACAGAGACTGTTGAAATAAAAATTTCCCCAAAACTTACAAAAAAACAGCAGGCTGAGTTATTACGTCAAACTGTTGATACTATTGGCAGAGAGGGCAAACCGGGCGAACAGATTCAAAATATAATCTCTGTTGGCATGCTTTCAGAAGGATGGGATGCTAGGACAGTAACCCATATTATGGGCCTCCGGGCTTTTTCCAGCCAGCTATTATGCGAGCAGGTCGTTGGGCGTGGACTTCGAAGAGTGAGTTATGATGCAGGCGATGATGGTTTATTTCAACCGGAATATGTTAATATATTCGGTGTTCCATTTACATTCCTGCCACATGAAGGAGGTGACGGGCCACCGCCTCCACCGCCTCCACCAAAAACAAAAATAGAGCCTGTAAAAGAAAAATCAAAACATGAAATTACATGGCCGAATATTCTCAGAATAGATCATGTATATCGACCAGTGCTAAAAATGAATTGGGACAAGGTTAAGATTTTAGAGATAGACCCTTACGAGTCTATTACAGAGGCAGATTTGGCTGCGATTATTTCCGGAAAACCAAACAAGGCAGTTAAAGCTGCAATTGGTCTGGAAAAAATAGCAGAAAACACAAGAGTGCAGACAATAGTTTTCAGGATTGCTTCTACAATATATAATTCAGAAAAACGACCGGATTGGAAAGGAAGCAAGGAGATATTTCTTGCACAGGTTGTAAGAATTGTTGAGGAGTTTATTCAGTCGAATAAAATCACAATCAAACATGATTTATTTTATCAGAATGATTTAAAAAAAAAGATATTGATGATTCTCAACATGAATAAAATCATTCAGCACATCTGGTCAGAAATACGAGTTGAAAATACTGAAAAATTAACTCCTGTGTTTGACAAGGAGAATCCAATCAGGTCAACATCCGGTGTAAGAACCTGGTTTACGAGTAAGCCTTGCGAATGGATTGAAAAATCACATATCAGCCATTGCGTATATGACAGCGGATGGGAAGCTGCGGAAGCATATTTCCTTGAAAAATCAGATTTAGTCACATCCTTTGTAAAAAATGATCATTTAGGATTTACAATTCTATATAATCACAAAGGAGTCATAAGAAAATATTATCCCGACTTTATTATCAGGCTGGCAAGCGGCGAATACATGGTCATTGAAACAAAAGGTAAAGATAGTCAGCAAAACCAAACAAAACGAGAATATCTAAATGAATGGATAAAGGCAGTTAATGAACAAGGAGGCTTTGGCAAATGGCACTGGGATGTTTCTTTTGAACCATCGGATATTGAGAGTAAAGTTAAGAATTCAATATCCATGTCCTCTGGACATGGATATTGAATTCTTAACACTGATAAATATGATTGTCGATTGATTTTAGTGGCAACGGGTGTGACCGGGCACTATTAATCATGTCAAAATTGATTGCTATCCGCCGCTGACCCTTTTTCGATACTCTCAAGCGCTTCCCAGCGAAGGTAGGCTGCTTTGATTTCATCTTCAACTTCAGTGAGATGTGCCTGGACATTTGCGATCTCTTCTTTTTCCTTTT
>JAFDFV010000122.1 GCA_019309665.1 Deltaproteobacteria bacterium
TGTGGGGTTATTAATTGGCAAAGGCCAACTCGTATTTTTAAACAGCGGGCTTGCCGAAGGCCTTGTGTTTACAGGCCTGGAAGGCGAAATTGCTCGAAGTCGTTCGCAAAGGATCTTTTACTCGACCTGCACCAATCTCTTTGCGCAAGAGGAATTTTCAGATACAAAAGGATTTGCATTCAAATAAACTAAAACCTATAGTCAAATCACAACCTACATTAGGAATGAGAAAGAAATTAAGCAATGATACAGAACTCTGAACAACTAAAAAAATATAAATTTCTTCTTTCGCAAAAATAGTGGTCAAGGAGGATTATAGTGCAACTGGTAATAAACAGCGCCGGCACATATATTACACAAAAGGACGGTCTTTTCAGGCTTAAAAATAAAGATAAACGTTTTGATGTTTCACCCCTGAAAATAGAATCAATCGTTATCTCCAACCAGGCCATGATCACTACCCAGGCAATAACAACAGCCATGGAGAATAATATAGATATTGTGTTTTTAAATGGATATGGCGACCCAATCGGTAGAATATGGTTTGCCAAAATGGGAAGCACAGCGCTTATCCGCAGAAAACAACTGGAAATTGCAGAAGATAAAAAAGGGCTTGAATTGGTCATTGATATGATCAGGCAAAAAATTGAAAACCAGAACGGGTTTCTAAAAAAACTGATGTATTCAAGACCTGGCAGAAAAAATCTGTTTGAAAGCCCGATCAAGATCATTGACAGCGCTCTCTCAGGCATATCCATGCATGACGGGACAATTGAAAATGCCAGAAACAGCATTATGGGGTTTGAGGGCGCGGCCGGCAGAGCATATTTTCAGTGCCTGTCCAAAATAATGCCGGAAAAATATCTATTCAAAGGAAGGTCGCGGCAGCCAGCCAGAGATCCATTTAATGCTGTTTTAAATTACTGCTATGGAATCCTTTATTCCAGGATTGAAAAAGCCTGCATACTGGCTGGCCTTGATCCCTATGTTGGCTTTCTTCACACCGATAATTACAATAAAAAATCCATGGTATTTGATCTTATTGAGCCTTTTAGAATTTATGCAGAACAGACCGCTGCATATCTTTTTACAGGGAAAAAGATAAAAGATGAGTATTTTCATGCGACTGAAAATGCGGTTTCTTTAAATGACAAGGGAAAACCGGTTGTTGTTGATGCGATAAACAGCCATATGGAAGAGACAGTAAGATACAGAAGAAAAAATGTGAAAAGAAAATATATCCCGCAACACGAAGCCCACAGGCTTGCAAATATTCTGCTTGCCGATGAAAGCGAAAAAAGGCCGGAATGGCTGGAGATTAAGGAGTTTTGAGTAAATGAGTGTCCTTGTCTGGATAATATATGATATTGTTGAAAACAAGCCGAGAGCAAAGGTTGCCAAAGAATGCAAGAAGGTTGGCCTTATCAGGGTTCAAAAAAGCGTTTTTCTAGGGAGGCTTGAATCAAACCGCTTTGATGAACTATCGGAAAAATGTCGTGACCTGATTGATGAAAAAACAGACAGCGTTTACCTGTTTCCTTTCTGTCAGGAAGATTTCAGGAATATAAAGGTTCTGGGGCAGGGTTTTGATAGGAAACTGGTGAATGATGAGATTCTTGCGAAGTTTTTCTGAATCAATCTGTGCATATAAACAAGGTCGTTGTTTCATTCGACAAAGACATGAAAAAATTAAAAGCGGTCAGCGAGACTTTGTAAAATTACAAGAAACTATTGATTACAACCAGATCATTAATATCAGAAAACGTGTAAAAATATGAAAAAATCAACACTACTGCTGAATAATATCAATTTAAGACCGCCGCAGATTCATAAATTCAGAGGTTTCGTTGGAAACGCCTTTAAAAATCATGATCTTATTCATAATCATGATTTGAAAACAGGAAAACCGATATACCGATATCCGTTAATACAGTTCAAGCTGATAGATAAAACACCTGCAATCATTGCTATAACGGACAGGGCTGTGAGCATTTTTTCGGAAATATTTATGAAACTTGATAAGATTATTATTGAAAATACTGTTATTTCTGTTTTTGAAAAGGAGCTGAAGATAGAAGAAGTCGAATTTGGATATTCCGATGAAATGTTCATGTATGAGTTTGTTTCTCCATGGATCGGTCTGAATCAAAGCAACTTTAAAAAATATAATGATGGCGGAAGAGATGAAAAGAACGAGATACTGAAAAGAGTAATGACAGGCAATATCTTATCCATGGCAAAGTATCTTGACTGCTGGCTTTCAAAAGATCAGAAAATTAAAATTAATATCAAGCTAAAAGAAATAAAAGTAAATCTTAAAGGCAAAAGCATGACAGCATTTAACGGGATATTTAAAACCAATTTTTGTTTGCCTGATTATCTGGGGCTTGGGAAATCGGTTTCGAGGGGGTTTGGGGCTGTAAGGAGGGTGATATAAGAAAAAAAGATAAAAACCGAAATATTTTGAAGGGTCTTTAACGCTATAAAAAGGTGGATTAAATTATGTCTGAGCTAATTTCAATTGAGGCTGTTGCCAATAAAATATTTTTCATCCGTAGTGTTAAGGTGATGCTGGACAGAGATCTTGCAGAGCTTTATGGGGTTGAAACAAGAGTGCTAAATCAAGCTGTCCGGAGAAATATCAAGCGTTTCCCAGAAGATTTTATGTTTGCTTTGACTCGAGATGAGATTATGAGGATATCACAAATTGTGACATCCTCTGATATTAAGTACGCAAAACAGGTTCACGCATTCACCGAGCAGGGGGTTGCCATGCTGTCCGGCATTCTAAATAGTGATAGAGCAATCGCGGTTAATATTCAAATCATGAGAACCTTTACAAAGCTTCGTCACATGATTTCTGATAATGAAGATTTAAAGCAAGAACTTGCTGAATTGAGGGAACAAACAGACGAACGCTTTCAAATTGTTTTTGAAACTTTGGATCAGCTTTTGACTGTGGATGTTAAGGAAAAGAAAAAGATTGGATTTATGGTTAAAGAAAAAGCCAGCGAATACGGAAAGAAGAGATGAGAAATAAAAGTAAACCTTAAAGGCGAAAGCATGACAGGGTTTAACGGGGATATTTAAAACTAGTTTTTGTTTACCCTGATTATCTGGGGATTGGGCAATCGGTTTCGAGGGGGTTTGGAGTGGTGAGGATGGTGATATAAAAAATGTGATAAAATAGATAGTTATACTGTATGTTTCAATATAACATTGAAAGTGTTTATATAAAAAAGCATATTGATCGATATGCAAATTGATCAATATGTAAATCCAATTAAAGGTGAACTGTGATTATACTTTTTGTTCCCAATCTCCGCTTAGAAACGTATTATGCGAGGTCCTGCCTTCTATAATTTTGTGGCAGGACCACAACGGTTAGGTAAAAAACAAAGTATTTCATTTTTATTTTAAGTTAATACCATCGAGCCAATGCTGTTAAAGTGTAATCTGGTAAATACAGAATGCCAAATAAAGATTGGATGAAAGGATAATGCAATGCTTGAACTTATGCAAAATTTAGCTCTTTGTCATCTATGGAAAGAACTTGAAGGCAATAAAGCGCCGCCGGATGATTTGAGGAAGTGGTTTATAAATGAAAAAGAGAATGATCCCTGCAAATTCTTTTCATATCTTGTAGAACCGGCAGGTAAAATCAAGAAATTTTATGCATTAAGCGCCCACCCTGACAATGATGATATTGCAATTTTAGAAAGTGCTGACATAGGCAGTTTGGAAGGAAACTCAGCAATATGCTTGCCATTTAATAAACCGAGCGGCCCTCAATCTCCTCAAATAGGTCCTGTAATAAAACGTTCTTACAATAAACAGAAAGGCGCCGGGCCATCTTTAAAAATATTAAGATCAACGTTAAAGAATTTTCAGGAGATTTCTTTATCAAACAATAGTTGGGCTGCATATTTTAAAGACGTGAATGAAGTATTTAACAGGAAACAAATATATTTTGCCGGTGAATATTTAGATTGCGAAGAGAATGCGCTTCATAAAGCAATAACTATTATACCTGAAAATGAGCCTGTATTTTTAGTGTTTAAAGACAAAAACAATCAGATGCCAGGGGATATCCCGGAATATAGAAAATATTTATCTTCCATGTTGGATGCTGACAATAAATATACTACCGGTAAGGCAAAACCAGTACAAGTTGATTGTTGTTCATGTTGCGGGAAAGAAGATGTAAAAGGTTATCCGGCAGGATTGGCAAAAGCCGGAATAAATATTTTTAATATTGACAGGGAAGGTGCATTCCCGAACATAACAAATTCAAATGCTTTTCTATCTTATTCAATTTGCGAAAATTGTGCTGACTTATTATATGTTTTTAAATTTCATGTAATGAATAACTATATTACTTATATTGCCGGGCAGGAAACATTGATGTTGCCGGAACTTTACCTTAACCCGAAGTTTCTGAACAGATTTCTAACAAATTATAAAAATTATATTGAAAAATTAGATAGCGTACCGGATAAAGCGCTTATTGCCGAAAAAAAGAAATTAATAAATCTGTTAAAAAATGAAGAAGCAACATGTACAATAGATATTATCTGGTCAAAAGACAGCCTCAGAGGACAGTCAATCGGTAATTTATCCGGGCAAATTACCGATATTCTACCATCAAGGTTGAGGACGATTGATAGCGCAAATAAACAATTTAAAGACAAGCATTCCGTTTTTTTCCCTGAACACAGAGTTGAGGGCTTTGAATTTGATCTGAATTTATCCTTTGTGCAAGAATTACTGAAACGTCCTGGAGGCAAAAAGGCAAAGCAGGTAAATGCAAGTCAAAAACTTGTTGAATTAAAACGAATGTTTGCAGAATCCATATATAAGCAGAAACTCATTTTTGAAAAACGTTTCTGGGAAGAAGTTATTATAACTGCCAAATGGTATCTGCTATGCCTATTTGAAAAAGACAAACCTGAAAATGATTGTTTATATGAAGGTTATTCTGAAAAAAAAGATAAAATAATCATATGGATGTCTTTTGCGGGCTGGATAAAACATTTATCTATGACTTTGAATTACTTGCAATTTATGGAGGTGATAAAAAAAATGGAAAACAAACGGACTTATTTTCCTGAAATGGAAAAATTACAAAATTATTTTTCAGATGATTGCGGAATAAACACGGATGAAAAAGCATATGCCTTTATTCTTGGCATTCTCTACGGCAAAGTAATGCAAATGCAGGGAAAAAAAGGAGTTAATGTCAGCGCAAACGCCTTGACCTGGCTGAAAAGACTTACATTAACTGGAAGCGATCTGCCTGATTTATATGTTAAAATCAGGGGAAAACTTCTTGCGTACAATGCAGAAGGGAATGAGGATATTAGAGCTGTTATCAAGGAAATCGGCATACTTGGAAATAAACTTGGAGATGAAATAAATTTAAAACAAACATCGTGCTGTTATTTTCTTTTACTTGGACAATCATTAACAGTAGATATTTTACCCGGAAAACAAAATAAAAAATAATATAAATTATCAACCGTGGAGGTTTAATAATGAGTCAGGAAACTTTATCATCGCGACGTGAACTTTTTTTTGCTTATGACATAAAAATGGGAAATCCAAATGGCGATCCTGATGAAAACCGCCCGAGAGTTTTACCGGATGGAACATACTATGTAACTGATGTCCGATTAAAAAGATTCATCAGAGATTATTTTAAATCACAAAGGCAAAACATACTTGTGGATACCATTGATTCAAAAACAACTAACTTAACAGGCCGGGTGGCACATTATCTGAACTCAATTGATAAATCAAAAGCTGATGGCAAAGAGCTTGTAACTATACTTCTGAAAAATTTTATTGACGCGAGGCTGTTTGGAAGCTCTTTTGCTTTTAAAAAACATGAAGACTGGGAGCCTAAACCTGTTCCAAAAACTCTGACTGGAGCATTTCAGCTCAATCACGGCGAAGTAATGCATGATGCAGAGCCTGTAGATATT
>JAFDFV010000005.1 GCA_019309665.1 Deltaproteobacteria bacterium
TTGGTCTGGCTAAAAAATTTGACTGGAAGAAAATAAAGAGCAAAGTGCAGTCATTATAAGAGGGTTGTTAAGATGAACTTTAAAAAGTGGTTTTGGGATAGTGCCCTTAAAGGAAAAAATCTTCATTATAAGCTCTGTATAATATTTAGCCTCTTTTTTCTGTTTCCTGTAGTGGGATTTGTTATATTAGGAATTAAATATAACTTAATGAATAACCAATATGTTTTGCTGTTTTTTCTGGGTGTTCTTATTTTTTCATTGTTAGGATATACCATGCTAAGGAAGTTATTTGAAGATATAGTGGGTATATCCAAGGATATTTCTCAGAAAAACGCTGAACAATTTGGAGGAAATTTACAGACGGACACGGATGAAATACACAGCCTTGTCCAATCTTTTGGCGCAATCGAGAATCAATTCAGCAAAACTTTCCAGCAGCTTCAAAAAAAGTCTTCTGAAATATCAATACTAAAGGAAATTTCCGAGCTTTGCTATGTTACATTTGATCCAAATGAAATCCTTTATGTCACTCTGGAGCGTTCCCTGACATTAACTGATTCGGACGTAGGTTCTGTTATGATTTTGGATCGTAAACGCGATTCGTTTGTTGTAAAGGCAACCATTGGAGCAGGGGAATATGTCAAGATAGATGACAGGATAGATTTTAATGCAAGCATCGCCAAGTATGCTGTAATCAATAAATCGCCTATTGTGGTAGAAGATATTGAAAAGGATACACGGTTCGGAAGGGCGAACCGTCCTCTATATTGCTCGAAATCCTTTGTTTGTATGCCGATCAAGACCAGCAAAGACATTATTGGAGTGCTTACCATTTCGCGAAAAAATGATGATAGAATTTATTCACAGGACGATCTGGAGATTCTAACGCCCCTTTTGAGCAATGCTGCTTTCACATACGAAAACCTCAGTCTTTTAAAGGATAATGAAAAGGGAGAAATTGTCCTGAAAACAGTTGAGAAAATTTTCAAGATAATAAACTCAAGTTTCAGAGACAGCGAACTTTTACATGCTGTTTTGAATGAAATTCATGCCGTAGTTCCTTTTAATCTTGCCATGGTTATGACCTTGGTTGAAAACGGTTCTGATTATATTACGATTTTTGAGTTGCTGGCCAATGAGCAGACAAGCATTTCAAGGGGTACTCAATATTCCATTGAGCAAGGCAGTATAATTGACAAGGCGCTTAAACAGGAATCCATTCTGATTGTGAATGATACTGACGTACTTACCAGCGAGTGTGCAAAGGAATTATTTGTAAACCAGGGAAGCAAATCATGCTGTCTTGTCCCCATGAAGATAAGAGGGGTAGTTAAAGGGATATTTGCGCTATCTTCAAGTCATGCAAAAAACTTTTATAATTCTCAGGAGCTAATTGAATGGGTGGCAGGCGTGCTTTCTATTTCCATAGAACGTAATAGGCTATCCGAATCGGTTGTCAAACGCAACAAAGAGCTGGATTCAATAAAACAGATCGGAAGCGCCCTTGCTTCATCGACTTTTGATATGAACCAGGTACTTAAGTATACAATGGACATGATTCGGGAAGTTATGAACGTGGAAGCAGGCTCCCTTTTTCTTGTAGATGGAAACGAGCTTGAGTTTGCTGTTGCATTTAATATCAATCCTGAATTTCTGAAAGATCTGAAAGACCTGCGGCTTAAAATGGGTCAGGGAATTGCCGGTTATGTTGCGGCACAGGGAGAATCTATTATTATAAATGATTCACAAAAGTCACCGCATTTCTATCCTGAAATAGATAAGACTACAGGCTTTAAGACATTGTCGGCACTGTGTGTGCCGATGATTTCCCAGGGAAAGGTGATTGGAGGCCTCGAAGTACTCAATAAAATAAACGGCGATTTTGGCTCTAATGATGAAGACCTCCTGAAGTCAATAGCCTCATCGGTAAGTATTGCCATTGAAAATGCCCGTCTTTACAAGGAAACAGTTTCAATGGCCGAACATGAGCGCGGAATAAGGAGCATGTTTCAGAAATTTGTACCCAAGGAAATAGTTGATAAGATTGTTTATGGCACGGAAACAGGTGGGAAAATGCTTGAGGAGGTAAAGACTCTTACCCTGCTGAATATTGATATCAGGGAATTTTCAAGGATTTCAAGAGAAATCGGCTCTCAAAAAACGGTTCCTCTGCTTAATTGTTTCTTTTCCGCTATGGGAGGCATAGTGTTCAAACATCACGGTATTGTTGACAAATATCTGGGTGATGGGCTGCTGGCGCTTTTTGGAGCGCCTGTTTCAAGCATAATGGATGCGGATAATGCTGTGCAGGCAGCGCTTGAAATGAAGAACTCGCTTGCAACTCTAAATGATTATTTTGCCAGGGAATTTGGCGTTTCCATAAATATAGGCATTAGCGTTCATACGGGTGAAGTTGTTGTAGGCAGCTTCGGCTTTGAGATGAAAATGGATTATACGGTTATCGGCGATTCTGTAAATGATGTATTTAAGCTTCAGGAGCTTACCAAATCCATTTCGAACAGTATTTTAATCAGTGAGAAAACCTGCCATTCCGCACGGTCCCGCCTGGAAGTGCGTGATATTGATACCACATTCAGGGGTATGAAAATATACGAACTGCTGGGCTATAAAGAGGATTAGCTATGTGATTAAGCTCTGTGGAACAATTTTGAAATTGATTGTTTTCCTTATGGTTGTCGCTGTAACTTTCTCACCAGCCTGGGCAAAGCAGGTAACCGACCAGTTGGGGCGCCAGGTTATCCTGTCTGATGATCCGCAGCGTGTGGTTTCCCTGGCTCCGAGCATTACTGAGATAATTTTCGCTCTTGGACAGGAACACCGTCTGAAGGGGGCGACTCGTTTTAGCGACTTTCCTCCTGAGGCAATCAGTATTCCCAAAGTTGGTTCTTACGTTCAACTTGATCTTGAAAGAATTGTAGCTTTAAAACCAGATCTGTGTATCGCGATAAAAGATGGAAATCCAAGGCAAACAGTTGTGCGGCTGGAGTCTTTGGAGGTTCCGGTTTATGTGGTTGATCCAAGGAATCTGGAAGCAGTGACCGAAACGATTATTGAAATAGGTGATTTGCTTAATGCCACGGAAAATGCAGAAAACCTGGTCAATAATATGCGTTTGCGCATTAACAGGGTAAAGTCAGCGGTAGAAAAAAATTCTCATCGTCCCGGTGTTTTTTTTCAGATTGGTATTTCACCTATAGTTTCTGTGGGAACAAATACATTTATACACGAACTAATAGTTCTCGCAGGAGGTGATAATCTTACTAAAGGTCCCATCCCCTATCCCAGGTTTAGCCGGGAACAGGTGCTATCTCTTGCTCCTGAGGTCTTCATTATAACTTCCATGGCAAGGGGCGAGGTGTTTGAGCGCGTAAAGATCGAGTGGAGCAGATGGACTGAAATGCCCGCCATAAAAAACCGGCGTATTTTTCTCGTGGATTCCAATCTTTTTGACCGTCCCACTCCCCGCCTGGTGGATGGTCTTGAAGTGCTTGGGCGGCTGATTCATCCTGAGCTATAGACTTGATAGTATAGGGACTACCCAAACTTCAGTTCCATTTGCTTGTGTTTTAGGCTGAGTTGCTGAGCGGTTTTTTTCTTGAACACATTGAAATATTTCCCTTTGTTTATGAAAAAATATATGATATGATATAAAAATTCAGGTGGACAGGCTGTCAGGGAGCTTCAATCCCTCTGAGCAACTATAGACTTTCAGATAATTAATTTCACAAGGCCAGAAGGAGGAAGGCGTATTAGTTATACGTCGACGACTGATAACACAGTGAAATTAATTATCTGAAAGTCTATACATATAAATTTGATATAGGAGTTCTCTTATGGAGAATATAGGCAGGAAAACCATCAAAGTTGAAAAGAGAAAATTTACACGTTTTAAAGTTAAAAATCTTTCTTTTGCTTTGTTAAAGTCTGATTCTTATGAAGAGCTTGGGGAAATTATTGATATAAGCAAAGGAGGCCTTGCCTTTCAATATCTTGTTGGGGAAAATCAGATAAAAGAGGCTTTTGAATTAGATATAATTCTTGCGGGCGATGACTTTCATATAAAAAAATTACCGTGCAAAACAATTTCTGATTTTGAAATGACTAATAAAATATATTTCAGCTCTTTAAAAATGAAACGGCATAGTATTAAATTTAGTGAGCTTGATAATAATCAAATACCCGAATTGGATTATTTCATTAAACAGTACACAATCAGTGAGGCACAGGCTATCTGATTGATCTCAAAGGATCGCAAATATGAGCATGGAACGAACATCAGAGGTTGATCGCAAGACTAAAGAAACAGCTATCAATATTAAATTGAATCTGGACGGTAAGGACAAACATGAGATTTCAACCGGGATTCCCTTTTTTGATCACATGCTTACGCTTTTTGCTGTTCACGGCTTTTTTGATCTAAGCATATCCGCCAAAGGAGATATTGAAGTCGATTTTCATCATACAGTTGAAGATGTGGGGCTTGTATTGGGAGATGCACTTGATAGGGCTCTTGGCGACAGAAAGGGGATAAAAAGATATGGCTCTTCTGTAACACCTATGGATGATGCTTTGGCATCGGTTGCCATTGATTTGTCAAAGCGGCCTTATCTGGTATTTAATATTCCAAATCTAAAAACTACGGGCAGTACGTTTGATTTTTCCCTTGCAAAGGAATTTTTCAGGGCATTTTCTACTATGGGAGGGATGAATCTTCATATAAATGTCAGCTACGGCGAAAACGAACATCATATTATAGAATCAATTTTCAAGGCCGTCGGCAGGGCGATGGATCAAGCCGTTTCTTTTGATGAGCGTATTACAGATGTACGTTCTACAAAAGGCATATTGTGATCGGGGAGCAGGGATAATGGTTTACGGTTCACAGTTAACCGATAACTGTAAACGGTTACCATGATTTTTCGCCCAAATTTTGTGTCAAACTTGACATTCCTAAAAAGAAGTAACTGATTCTTTTATGATACAGAAAATACATCATGATAATATGCGCAGCCTGGTTGGAATCGGTATTATTACGTTAATTTTATTATTATCTGCCTGCAAATCTGATGTGATTATTCCTGAAACACCCGCAGTAAAATCCGGTATAGAAAAATTATTGATTTTGCCTTTTAAAGATTTATCAACTTTATATGGCAAAAATGTTAATGTCAGGTGTCCTTTATGCGGCAATGTTTTTTCTACAGGAGATGTGGAAACGTTTGCAGTTGATGTTCTTACAGATCGCCTGATTTCTATAATTAAAAGCCTCAAAGATTTTGAACTTATACCTTCCGGTCAGGCTCAGGGGGCCATGTCGCTTTTGCTGGCGGAAGATAAAAAAGAATTATCGGAACGTGATATATTAGTTAAAATCGGGCGTGCTCTTTACGCGGATACAATACTGGTAGGGCATGTTTATCGATTCAAGGATAGAGTAGGGACGCGGTATTCAGTTGATTCGCCTGCTTCTGTTGCATTTGATATTCATCTTATAGATGTTTCAAATGGCAGTATGTTGTGGGTAGGTCATTTTGATGAAACCCAGCGTCCATTAAGCGAAAACCTTTTTAATATCGGCACATTTTTAAGAAGAAAGGGAGGCTGGATTACTGCAGAAGAAATGGCTTTCTCAGGCCTTGAAGATGTGCTTCAGACATTTCCAGAACTATGATTATTATACCAGCAGTTGATATAAAAAACGGTAGATGTGTCAGACTCCTTCAGGGGCGTATGGATGAAGAAACAGTCTTTTCTGATAGTCCCGCGGCTATGGCAAAGAAATGGGAGTCGGAAGGCGCCGAAATTATTCATGTAATTGATCTTGATGGCGCTTTTAAAAAAAGTCCTCAAAATTTTGATTCAATCAAAAAAATAGTTGAAAGCGTTGACGCCCATATTCAGGTTGGAGGTGGAATAAGGGATAAAGAGACAATAACCATGTTCCTTGATATCGGGGTAAAAAGGGTAATTATCGGAACCGAGGCAATTAAGAATTCCAGTCTGGTTAAAGATGCCTGCAGGGCATTTCCAGGTCAGATTGTTGTTGGGATAGATGCTCGAAACGGATTTGTAGCTATTGAGGGATGGACCGAGACAACACAGGTTAAAGCCGTTGATCTGGCAAAGCAATTTGAAGATTGTGGTGTTGCAGCAATAAATTTTACCGACATACATAGAGATGGCATGCAAACCGGGCCGAATATTGAAGAAACCAGACGCCTGGCAGAGGCTGTATCAATACCGGTAGTTGCTTCAGGCGGTGTTTCAACAATAGAGGATATAAAAAATTTAATGCTTTTAAGAGAGGTCGGGGTAGTTGGCGTTATTACCGGAAGAGCATTATATAGCGGGACCCTGAACCTTAAAGAAGCTATTGAAGTTTCAAAATTACAAGTGCCTAAAAAAGACAGTGCCTAAAGTGAGCTAAAGTGCCTAAAATGCCTAAAGTTAATGAATGCGCCTTCGGCACTGCCAATTTTATTTTTTTTACTATACAGCTTTGCTCACTTTGTTTCTATCTGAACTTATAACCAAGCCCTGAAAATCTATAGCCACGCCAAAGGCGTACCTTAACTTTAGGCACTGTCTTTTCTTTAGGCACTTTAGCTCACTTTAGGCACTTTTTTAATATTATATCTTGACAAAATATTATTGATAGTTATTTTAAAAGATTAAAATAATTATTAATAATATGTTATAGTTTAGCTTTTCATGAGATACTTCTTTATTGACAATTCAGATCTTCAACTAAGTCAGATTGAGTATATAAAGGAGTTTGCTAAACTTCATTCCTTAACATCCTGCCGTTATTATCTTTTTTCCCTATTCCATAGTTTATGGGGGTGCTTTTGTTGGCAGTTTTTATTCCTGAAGATAAGATTTCAGAAATTAAAAATAGCGTTGATATTGTAGATATCATTTCAGATATAGTTCTTCTTAAAAAAGTTGGAAGAAACTATGTGGGCCTTTGTCCATTTCATACCGAAAAAACGCCGTCCTTTACTGTAAGTCCCGAGAAACAAATATTTTATTGTTTTGGCTGTGGTACTGGTGGAAATGTATTTAATTTTTTGATGAATCATGATGGCCTTTCATTTTTTGAGGCGGCAAAAATGCTTGCCAATAGATATGGCGTTGAGATTCCGGCTCAGACAATGTCGCCGGAGCAAAAAAGGCGGATTTCCGAAAGAGAAAGCTTGCTTGCTGCAAATAAACAGGCAATGGATTTTTTTAAACATAGTCTTTTAAGTGATAATAGAGGAAAAATTGCGTTAGAATATCTTAAAAAACGTGGGATTGAAAAAGATAATATCACTAAATTTAATCTGGGATTTGCTCCTGCGGGCTGGGATAATCTTATAAATTATTTTTCAAAAAAAAACATATCGCGTGAACTTGTTGAAAAGTTCGGGTTGATTATTAAAAGGAAGAGTGAAAACGGCTATTATGATCGTTTCAGAAATCGTATAATATTTCCGATTTTCGATGTCGGTAAGCAGGTGTTAGGTTTTGGGGGACGTGTAATGGATGATTCCCTGCCTAAATACCTGAATTCTCCAGAGACATCTGTTTACAACAAGAGCCGGTCTCTTTATGGATTGCATATTGCAAAAGAGCACTGCCGGGCAAGTGAAACGGTTTACATTGTCGAAGGATATTTTGACCTGTTAGCATTACATCAGCATGGAATTCTGAATTCCGTAGCAACACTGGGCACTTCTTTAACTCAGGAGCATGTCCGGATTCTTAGAGGATTTGTTGGTAAAAATGGCGGATTTATTCTGGTTTATGATTCTGATGCAGCAGGCATTAAGGCAGCGGAACGAAGCATAAAGGTGTTTGATAAAGGATATGTTAATGCAGAAATTCTTGTGTTGCCCGAAGGATATGACCCTGATTCATATCTTTTTGAATTTGGATATAAATCTTTTATGAATGCTGCGTCAAAGGCCAAAAGTATAATTCCTTTTCTTATTAATTCCGCTGAAGAGAAGCACGGTCGCTCCATTGAAGGGAAAATTCGTATCATATCAGACCTGAAACAGCCTTTGTCTAACATTAATGATAGTGTTGAAAGGTCTTTATATATCAAGGAGCTTGCAGAAATTACAGGAATTGATGAAGCAGCAGTTATGGAAAAGGTGAGAACAGTATCCGTCAATAAAAGCATCAAGCCAAATAAAGAGCTGTCAGACAATACGCAGGATAGAAATCTTATCTTAAAGGGGTACAAGCTAGAAGAAAAGATTATTGCAATGATGCTTCAATTCCCCGAAATATTATCTGAAATTATTTCGCGTAATATACTTAATCATTTCGAAGATAAATCTTTAAGACTGATTGGTCAATTAGTTCTGAAGCAGAGAGACAGAGAGGGTCTTCGAGATGAATTGCATGATGTGAGCACCCGGGGCAACGGAATGGTATCTGATATCATTAACAGCATTGACGACAGGGAAAAAAGAAGTTTTGTTGCCTCGTTGTCTGTTGCCCCGTTGTCGATTGGTGAAGATAAGTGGGGCCGTGAAGGCTGTCTCAAGTTATTATCGCAATTTGAGTTAATCAGAAATCGTCAAGAAAAAACTTTGTTGCAAAAGATAAGGGCAGCAGAGGAGTCTAATGACGATGAGCTGCTTTTAGAATTGTTAAAGGAAAAGCAAATTCAGGTTAGTAAAGGCATAAAATCAAACCTAAATTAAGCGATTTTTTACTCGACCTGCACCAATCTCTTGCGCATCAAGGACTTGCGAAAAATCTCGACATATCCATTGGTATGCCTAAGCTTTTCGCAAATCTTGCTGCATCAAGATCTTGGCACATTTCTTCTCAAAAAATCGTTCAACTTAGGTTAAGCTAAAAGTTTTGTAATAGTGAAGTTATTAGGAGGCTGAAATATATGGCAACTAAATCCGCTGCAAAACGGAAAAATGCAAAGAAAGTCAATAAACAAGCATTGAACAAACTGATTGTAAAAGGTAAAAAGCAAGGTTCTTTAACTTATGACGAGATTAACAAGGTGTTTCCCGAAGACATGTTATCTTCTGATCAACTTGATGAAGCTCTAATGTTGTTTGACGATCTTGATATTGAAATCGTGGATGAAAAGAAAAGCGATGTAGCGGATAACCAGGTAAAGTTAAAAGAAAAATTCAATAAAACCGGGGGTGCTTCTGCTGATGATTTTGGCACAGTAACCGATCCTGTTAAGATGTATTTACGTGAGATGGGGCTTGTGACTCTATTAAGCAGAGAAGGAGAGGTTGAAATAGCCAAGAAGATTGAGGCCGGCGAACAGGCTGTTTTAAGGTCGCTTATAGATACTACGACAGGAGTTGAATGTATTTTAGATTTAGGTAAACATATTGAAAGCGGCAAGCTTCGTCCAAAACATGTGTTAAGAGATGTTGACGAAGGAGATACATATGTTGATGAAGTATTACAGATTGAGAGGTTTTTAGGTACCATCCGTTCGATTGAAAAGCTTGACAAAGAAAATGAAGCATACAGGGAAAATCTATTTTCATCAAAATTAGACCTGTCTGAACAGCGTAGCATCAGAAGTCGTATAACTCGCAGAAATAATAAAATATTCGACCTGTTAAAAAATTGGCGTTTAGAAGGAAAAGTAATAGATAAAATTGAAAATATTATAAGAGGCCAGATAGAATGGTTCGATTCTATGAGCAAAATGATTTCTGTGTATGCAGATACAGTTAACGTATCGGTTGCTGAATTTTGCGTCAATTTAAAGACAAAGAAAAAATTTGTTAAATGGATTAACCTCAATTGTGATTTGACTATAGATAAGGGAACCTTACTATATACGAAACTTAAGAAGATTCACGAAGAGATAAAAGAAAGAGAATACGCCATAAAGGCTAACAGCCGGACTTTAAAAAGGATTATGTCAGGTGTTGAGGAAGGACGTCTAATAGCTAAAGCAGCTAAGGGTGAGTTAACCAGGGCGAATTTACGGCTGGTTGTCAGCATTGCAAAAAAATATACTAATAGAGGTCTTCAGTTCCTTGATCTGATTCAGGAAGGCAATATCGGCCTTATGAAGGCTGTGGATAAATTTGAGTATCGCCGTGGTTATAAATTCAGTACATATGCAACATGGTGGATAAGGCAGGCCATAACAAGGGCAATTGCCGATCAGGCAAGGACTATTCGAATTCCAGTCCATATGATAGAGACTATTAATAAGCTGATCCGTACATCCAGATATTTGGTGCAGGAGCTTGGACGTGAGCCTAAGCCTGAGGAGATAGCAAATAAAATGGAGATACCTATTGATAAGGTTCGCAAGGTATTAAAAATTGCACGAGAACCTATTTCACTGGAGACACCTATCGGCGAAGAAGAGGACAGCCATCTTGGTGATTTCATTGAAGACAAAAAGTTTATGCTTCCTTCAGATGCCACTGTAAGTCTGAATCTTGCTGAACAGACAAGAAAGATACTTGCAACATTAACTCCGCGGGAAGAAAAGGTTTTGCGTATGCGATTCGGAATCGGCGAAAAAGCAGATCATACTCTTGAGGAGGTTGGGCAGGATTTTGCGGTAACACGAGAAAGAATCAGGCAGATAGAGGCAAAAGCTTTGAGAAAACTAAGGCATCCAACTAGAAGCCGTAAATTGAAAAGTTTTATCGAAACCTAATGGTTCGGAAAAAAATGATCAACTTATTTTTTTTCGAGCCTAATACTTGACAAAAAGTTTCCATAAAGTTAATAAGTCAGATTGTAACTTGTATAGACTTTCAGATAATTAATTTCACAAGGCCAGAAGGAGGAAGGCGTATTAGTTATACGTCGACGACTGATAACACAGTGAAATTATTTATCTGAAAGTCTATAGATACGGGCCCATAGCTCAGCTGGCAGAGCCACCGGCTCATAACCGGTCGGTCCCTGGTTCGAATCCAGGTGGGCCCATTTCTTGTGGCGTGGGTGTGAAGAACCACGCCTTTTTTGTGATTTAGAAATGATTGCAAAAATATTTGATATAATTAAGGCGATGGAAAGTTTTGCGCCATTCCATCTTGCTGAAGAATGGGATAATGTCGGATTACAGGTCGGGCAAAATGACTGGCCGGTAAAAAAAGTTTGGATCGCCTTAGATCCTGCTCCCGATGTTGTTGAGGTTGCCTGCAGCAAGGATGTTGACCTGATCATTGCACATCATCCACTGATATTTCGTCCTTTAAAATCCATTGATTTCAGCACTCCTGTTGGTTGTGTGATCAATATGGCTGTCAGGCACCGCACAGGTATCTTTTCAGCACATACCAACCTCGACAGCGCAAAAGATGGTATAAACGATGTTATTGCAAAACGTATCGGTCTAAAGAACTTGAAGGTTCTGGGAAAGGTCAGGGGGGCTGAAAATTACAAGCTTGTATTTTACGTGCCTGTTGAGTATGAGCAAAAAGTTTTAGACTCACTTTTTGAAACCAGCGCAGGAGAAATTGGAAATTATTCATGTTGCTCTTTCAGGAATAAAGGAAAAGGTACTTTCAGCCCAGGCTCTCAGACAAATCCATTTATCGGCAAACCAGGTGAGATTACTCAGACAGATGAGATAAGAATAGAAGCCATTGTACAAAAAAGTGATCTCAAAAGCGTTATCCGGCATGTGAAAAAGGACCACCCTTATGAGCTGATGGCATATGATATTTATCCGCTTATAACTCAAGAGAATGCTCAGGGTATCGGTCGTATTGGAGAACTTGATGAGAAAAAAGAGCTTGCTGATTTTGCATTGGAAATTAAAAAAATACTTAAACTAAAATCAGTAAAAATCGCCGGAAAACCGGATCTGCCTGTTAAGTCTGTATCTGTGTGCACCGGCAGCGGGTCAAACCTGATGAATAACTTTTTTTCATCCGGATCTCAAGTTTATATAAGCGGGGATTTGGGTTATCATGATGCAAGGGCTGTCGAGGCCGCAAATCTTGGCCTCATTGATATAGGACATTTTGCATCTGAGCACTTAATGGTTGAAGTGCTGGCGGAACGTCTTCAAAAAGTTCTTGTTGAAAGTGAGTTTAATGTAAAAGTTGAGGCATGTAAACTTGAAAAGGATCCGTTTGTTATTTTATAGACTTTCAGATAAATATTTTCACTGCGTTATCAGTCGTCGACGTATAACTAATACGCCTTCCTCCTTCTATCCTTGTGAAATTAATTATCTGAAAGTCTATAATAAGGAACGATTAGAGAGTTGAGGATATGAAGGAACATATAGATAATCTGGTAAAACTTCAAGGGATCGAGACAGAAAGCAACGAAATCAGATCGATTCTAAGTAACGATACTCAAAGGTTGAACAGTCTTTCTTGCAGGTTTAATGAGTTTGAGCAGACTACGAAAGATGAAGAATTAAGGCTTAATGAGCTGAAAAAGAGTTATGGTTTATATCAATCTGATGTAGAAATAAATATCTCCCGGTTAAAAAAAAGTCAGGAGAGACTTGCATCTATTAAAACAAACAAAGAATACCAGTCATTATTAAAGGAAATTGAAGATGTTAAGATAATGAATTCTCAAATTGAAGATCAAATGCTCGAATGCCTTGAACAAATGGATGATATCGAGAGAGTTCTGGCTGATAGAAATAATGAATATGAAAAGCTTTCCAAGCAGGTTAATAAAGAAAAGCAGACTATAGATCATGAAACAGAAAAGAATAATAAAAGGGTTGCTGAACTTGATACTGAATGGAAGAAATTTTCCGATAAAATTGATCCTCAGTTGTTAAAAACATATCTTATGGTAAAAGATAAGGCTGGAGGAATTGCAGTTGTGTCTGTAAAGGATGCGGTGTGCCGTGGATGTAATATAAACATTCCTCCACAGATGTATAATGATCTTCAGCGCTGCGACAGCTTGAAGTTCTGTCCAAATTGTCAGAGAATAATTTATTACTGGAAGGACACTTAATCCGGATAAACCGGAAAAGTGCCTAAAGTGCCTAAAGTTGTGGTACGCCTTCGGCGTGTTGATCAATAACCAAAGCCACAAGGATTTGCAATCGCTCTCTTGCCGGAGAGTTGAGGGTATAAAGAAACCCATATAAATGGCAGGATTCCTTAATTTTAGGCATTTTAGACACTTTAATATACTTTAGGCACTTGTGACTAAAGATAACAAGCGTAGAGCAAAATTGCCTGAAGTGTAAATTAAAGAACTCTATGCGCTAAATACAATGTAAAACAGTGCGGTCGGAGCAGTCCAAACGATCGCTGGATCATCTTGTTTGATCTGGAGGAAAGTCCGAACACCGCAGGGCAGGGTGCTTCATAACGTGAAGTCGCGGCAACGTGAAGGAAAGTGCAACAGAAAGTATACCGCCCAGTGAGTTTCAGGCTGCGCCTGACTTACAGGGTAAGGGTGAAAAGGTGCGGTAAGAGCGCACCAGTTCCCCGGGTGACCGGGGAAGCTTGGTAAACCCCACCTGGTGCAAGACCAAATAGAGGAGTGTTTGAGGGTAGCCCGTCCGAGCTCCCGGGTAGGTCGCAAGAGGTGCCGGGCAACCGGCACACATAGATGAATGATCGTTGCCCTGTTGGGGGTAACCCTTGCAGGGAACAAAATTCGGCTTATGGACTGTTCCGGCCGTTTTGAACATAAGTGCCTAAAGTGAGCTAAAGTATGTTAAAGTGCCTAAAGTTAAGGTGTTCTGCCATTTTATATAAAGATTTTTTGAGTTATTAATACATAAGAAAGTGTAACAGTTTCTATTCCCATGTTATTAATTAGCACGCCGAAGACGTACCATAACTTTAGGCATTTTAGGCACTTTAATATATTTTAGGCACTTTTTGTTCAGCAATTCATCTATTCTATTCTATCGTACCGAATTGATTAGGCAAAAAATGGTAATTCCTATACAATTGAATAGCGGAAACTGGTGAGGTGAAAACTATGCTGCAGATTGAAGAACTTAAAGTAGAAGTCGGGAATAAAACCATACTTAAAAATGTTAATATGGAAATCCCGAAAGGACAAACCCATATACTTTTCGGTCCAAACGGGTCCGGGAAGACAAGCCTGATGATGACCATAATGGGATTTTCAGGCTATAATGTTACTCATGGGAAAATTACATTCAAAGATGAAGACATCACGTACATGCCTATTCACGAGCGTGCAAGACTCGGTATCGGGGTGTCGTTTCAGAGGCCTCCGACTATTAACGGCTTAAAAACAAGATCGATAGTTGAAATATGCAGTGGAGGTCGCCCTATTGATATAGAGGAACTTTCTAAACAGCTTAAATTTTCTGATTTTTTAGATCGGGATGTAAATCATAACTTTTCAGGCGGAGAAATTAAACGTTCCGAGCTGCTACAGCTCACGGCGCAGCAACCCGACCTTGTACTGCTGGATGAACCTGAATCAGGCGTTGATCTTGAAAGCATTGTCCTTATTGGTGATACTATAAATTCTCTTTTGCAAAGGGGGATTAAATGCCCAAAGGAACAGCCTCATAAAAATTTTGTGGCGGAAAGAACTAAATCCGCACTGGTTATTACGCATACAGGCCATATCCTTGATTATATAACGGCTGACAAGGGGCAGGTGCTCTATAACGGTGTTCTTTGCTGTTCAAGAAATGCAAGGGAAATTTTAAACTGGATTAGAGAATACGGCTATGAGGAGTGTGTAAGATGCACGATATAGATAATGAGTTGGAAGTTAATCTTGATAACTATCAGAATGAAACAGAAGAACACGAATATATTAATGAGTTGGACAGGATCGATTCTTCCGACGCAGATAAGCTTTTAGACGTCGGCGTTGATACTAAAGAAACAGGTCGTGCAGGCACATTTATACAGAAAGACAAGTCTATTATACACTGCAAAACCAAATTGGACGGCGTTGAGGTAATGGGTATATCCAGGGCCAGAGAAAAACATGAATGGCTTGCCGATTATATGTGGAAAAACATTTCTCCTGATACCGACAAGTTTACAGCCCAGGCTAAGGAGAATCCTCACGAGGGTTACTATATTCGATCACTTCCGGGAGTTAAGACAGAGCAACCAATACAATCATGCCTTTATATAGCTAAAGATAAGTTTTCGCAAAATGTTCATAATGTCGTAATAGCAGAAGAAGGTTCGGAGCTTCATGTTATTACAGGGTGTGCAACAGCTCCGCATCTAATATCAGGTTTGCATGTCGGTGTATCTGAATTTTATGTAAAAAAAGGTGCAAAACTTATATTTACCATGATTCATGACTGGGGTGAAGAGATAAACGTCCGACCCAGAACAGTTATAAATGTTGATGAAGGCGGGCTTATTGTTTCTAACTATATATCTTTAAAACCAGTCGGTTCCCTTCAGATGTACCCTACGACATATCTTAATGGCAAAGGAGCCATTGCCCGTTTCAACAGCATTTTGGTTGCCAGTAAGGGCAGTTTTCTGGATGTGGGATCAAAAATTGTATTAAACGCACCTGATTCACGTGCAGAGATAATATCGCGTGCAATTACGACCGGTGGGACAATTATTGCCAGGGGAAACCTGATTGGAAAAGTCGCCGGCATAAAAGCACACCTTGAATGTAAAGGCCTGATAATAAATGATGGGCTTATGCATGCAATACCTGAGCTTCAGGGTTATGTTCCAAATGTTGAAATGTCTCATGAAGCTGCGGTAGGCAAAATTGATCAGCATGAAATTGAATATCTCATGGCAAGGGGCCTTGATGAGGATGAAGCAGTATCGACAATTGTTCGCGGATTTTTGAATGTAGATATTGAAGGACTGCCGGAAAACTTAAAAAATAAACTTGATAAGATTGTTTTTGAAACCCAGAAAGATATGATGTAGAATACAGTGGTCAGGGATCAGGGGTTAGGTGATTAGTCTCTTAATTCTGAAATTTGTGTTTTTTCTGGCAGAAAATAAATTCGAAATACGAATATCGCCTGATCTTATAAAAATGGCCGAAACAATATCGAATGACAAAAAATCAAAAACGACTGTGTCCGCCGAAGGCAGATTTAATCGCTCTCAAGACATCTTCTACAGTTTTGAATATTTGAGCATTTAGTATTTGGATTTGTTTCGAGTTTTGTGCTTCGTGCTTTGGATTTCCGGTTTATCCGGGTTAGGGATTAGGGGAGATAGGTTAATTGCAAGGAGTATTAAAGAATTTTTCTTTTGATGAAAAGGTTAAGATATTTTCTTATGATTATCTTAGATGTTGTGTTTACATCTCAAATCTTGAGCAAGTCAGGCATTTGAGCATTGGCAGCTATTCCCAGAAGCACATTTTAAACCGCCTTGTTTTTTATGATCTTGTGAATACCGAAAACTTTGACAGGGAGGGGAAAGTAACATTTAATTTTTTGACAAAATCTATAAAGAAATTTACCCCGGTTATTCTTGATGAAGCCCGTCGACTGAACATGCCTGTACCCGATGATAATTTCGATACTTTTGAATTCCCTGGTGTTACAACAAATGATCTGCTTGATTATGATATTGACGATGAAGACAAAGACCTGCAGAAGAAGAATATAGTTAAAATTGCCAGCGAGTTTCTAAGTATTGTGAGAAATTTTGATCATCTTGGTTTTTATGAACCCTATGATTTGAAAAAAATTCTGGAGATTGTTCCCGACAAGATCAATGAGGTTGAGATAAGACGATTTGAGATGCTCGTACACAACCTTCAGTCTGCTTTTGATACATATGTAATACATGGTGGATACAGGTTCGGCAACAGGAAACTCAAGGATCTCCGCGGCTGTTTTTCAGTTGTATTTCATCTTCTTCAAATGATTGGGAGGCTTCTGCATTTTTATGAGCGTCACCTCCATGAAGCAGGCTATAAGAACATCTACAAAAAGGTTCAGGAACAGCTATTACTACTTGTTGATTCTGAAGTTCTTCTTGATCGAACAATTAATTACGGATTTTATTATGTCTGTCATTTCCTGAGAACCGGTAAAGACCTGGCCGGTGAGATATTGAATGAAAACATTGAGCGTTCTTCAATTTCCGTAGGTGTTCCAGTTAAACTGGGTTTCCACAGCAGGCCCAGTCTTATGGTTGCCAAAATTGTTCGATATTATGGCGGTCAAGTGGAACTTTGTGTTGGAGAAGACAGATTTGATGCAAGCAGCGTTCTTGATATACAGTGGGCAGGAGGGAAGATTCAGAAAGAAAATATAACTGAGGTAAAATTTGAAGGAGATGTTCGTGCGTTAAAAGATATTAAAATTCTTACCAGTGTCAATTACGGTGAGGATACAATGGGAAAAGGCATACCTCTTCCAAAAGAGCTTGGTTACTTAAAATAAGTATATAAAAGTTCACGGTTCACGGTTGATCAAAACATATCAGCCAGAGGCTAACAAGAACCGAGAGGCCCAGTTGTGAAAACTCAATTTAGGTTCAATCATCAAAAAACTGTGAACCGTAAACCGTAAACAGTTACTTATTATGGTGGTATCAGCAATAATAGTAGCCGCAGGCAAGGGTATAAGGATGGACGATAACGTGCGCAAGCAGTATTTATTGCTTGATAACCGTCCGCTTATAAGCCACACAATTGAGGTATTTGATGAATGTAATATTATAGACGAAATCTTTCTTGTCGTTCCTGAAGAAGATTTTGTGTTTTGTAATGAGAATATACTCAATCAACGGAATTTTCAAAAAAAGGTAAGCCTTGTACCTGGCGGCGCTGAACGTCAGGATTCAGTTTATAAAGGTCTTCTGGCAATTGATAATATTATAGATGATAGTATTGTAGTTATCCATGATGGAGTACGTCCGTTTATCCGCTCTGAGCAGTTAACAGAATGTATTTCATGTGCAACTGATTATGACGCCTGCATATTCGGCATACCTGCATATGATACTCTAAAAAGAGTTAACAGCTCAGGATTTATTGAGGATACAATTGAAAGAAAAGACATATGGCTTGCACAGACTCCTCAGGCTTTTAAATATAACTTGATAAGAAAAGCACATGAAAATGCTATACGTACCGGGATTAATGGTACAGACGATGCCATGTTAGTAGAACAACTTGGAATAAAGGTAAAGGTTGTCAAGGGCAGCAGGTGCAATATTAAAATTACAACGAGAGAAGATTTATTACTTGCAAGAGCAATGGTTAAAAGCGGAGCTTAAAATCCCCTAACAGCATATCTCCCAAATTTAAACGATTGTTGAGCTCATCTTTAATTATTCCAAAATCGTTCAGACTGTTATTTATCTGATTCAAATGCTCGTCAACCCTGGCCATGATTGTATTTTTCAGCTTATCTTCAAGTTTTTCCGTTTCTTTGTGTATTACCTTTTCAAGAGCATTTTTAAGAATGCCATCAAGGTCTGATGTTATATTAATTTTGTAATCATCAACTGTTCCGTTTATATCTGCCCTGGCGGAAAATTTTGATACATCTGATAATGCAGATACAATAGTATTTGCAATAGCGCCGGCTTGATCTTTGTTATTTGAAGATAGTTTTACTGATTGCAAATTTGCGATTATGTTTGCAGAAATATTATCACCTTTCAGGATTGCCATCATTTCGAGATCAGCAGATGCTTTATTTATTTTTAAAGGTAATTTTGATTCATCAGACAGCGTTAAATTATCAACATCATATCCCTTTATAAGAAAATAAATGTTGTCTTTGGACTGTGCAGCTTTGATGTGGTCCAATATGCCGTTGATTTTAACGGATTTTATGCCCTTCATATTATTACCTGAAAACTCAAATGTAAGAGGAACCCCCATAATATGCTGATCAGGAGTTATATTGTTAATCAAGCCTTTTATTATATCGCCTGATCTGAGTTGCAGCTCGGCTTTTGTCTGTCGTATGAGAAAATCAGGCAGCGGCTCATATTCCTTAAAGCGGATATTTACTCCTCTGCCCCTGATCGGTTTGACTACTTCTTTCCCTTTTTCTTTTTGTGCAGTCTTTTTTTCTAAGCAGGGCTGAATTTTATTATAACAGTATAATGCCTTTTCCATCCATTCTGATACGTTTTTCCCAAAGAGC
>JAFDFV010000123.1 GCA_019309665.1 Deltaproteobacteria bacterium
TGGGGCTTGAAGAACTTTTTGAAAAAGTAGAAATGCCCCTTGTGCCGGTCCTTATGAAAATGGAAATGACGGGAATTAATGTTGATAGAGAAAAGCTGATGGTTCTTTCAAAATCATTTGAACATCAGCTTGATCAGCTTGAAAGCAGTATATATTCAATCGCAGGGGAAGAATTCAACATCAGATCTTCACAGCAATTAGGAAAAATACTTTTTGAAAAACTAAAATTGCCGGTGCAAAAGAAGACAAAAAAGAAGACAGGCTATTCAACTGATGTAGATGTTCTTGCAGTTCTTGCAGAGCTGCACGAACTTCCTGCTTTAATATTAAGGCACCGGACTCTTGCAAAACTTAAGTCAACATATGCGGATGCTTTGATAGATCTTGCAAATCCGGAAACAGGACGTATCCACACTTCATACAATCAGACAGTTACCGCTACAGGCCGTCTTAGCAGCTCTGAACCGAATCTTCAGAATATTCCGGTCCGAACCGATGAGGGAAAAGAAATAAGAAAAGCTTTTATCCCAAGAAAAGGATGGTATTTGCTTGCCGCAGATTATTCTCAGATAGAACTCCGCATACTTGCCCATTATTCAGATGATAAAATACTTATCAAGGCTTTTAAAGAAGATGAAGATATACATACCCGGACTGCAACAGAGGTTTTCCAGGTTTTTCCATCTTTAATTAATTCCGAATTAAGGCAGCAGGCCAAGGTTATAAACTTCGGCATTATTTATGGAATGAGTCCCTACGGTCTTTCCAAAGAGCTGGGTATAAGCCGGAAAATGGCGAAAACCTATATACATAACTACTTTACAAGATACAGCGGCGTAAAGCAATTTATAGACGAGACGATCAAAGAGGCCAGGATTTCAAATAAGACAAGCACTTTGCTTGGCCGTATTCGTCTTTTGCCGGATATTAACAGCTCAAATAAAAACTTGCGTGAGTTTGCCGAAAGGACAGCAATAAATACCCCTATCCAGGGAACGGCGGCGGATCTGATAAAGATAGCCATGATAACCGTGGACTCCGCATTTACAGAGAGATGCCTTAAATCTGCAATGCTGCTTTCCGTACATGATGAGATTGTTTTTGAAGTGCCTCCCGATGAACTGGATACAGTCAGAAGTCTTGTTAAAGATATAATGGAGGGTGTCTGGGATCTGAAGGTGCCGCTGAAGGTTAATATGGCGGTGGGAAAAAATTGGGCTGAAGCCAAATAGTTTCCGGCCGGAAACTGCCCTTTCTCGCAATCTCTGCGTCAATCTTCTGGATTTGTTTTTGCGGCGTAGTAAAAAAAATCCTTTATTTTAAAAAATATCAATAATAAACCTTGCTTTCAGCCTAAAAGGTGTTATTATTATTTTTAATCAATAAAGGCTCATTCTTAATTGGCGGGCCGGTTTCGTTCTAAAGGAAAAGTACCATTTGTCAAAGTGGCACCCTGAAGTCTGGAACTATGAGAATTTCCGAAAAGGAGGGTGTTAATTATGGCTAATGGAATTGTAAAATGGTTTAATAGCGGTAAAGGGTTTGGCTTCATTGAGCAGGAAGATGGTCCGGATGTATTTGTTCATCATTCAGCAATCAATGCAAGTGGTTTTAAGTCTCTTGAAGAAGGTGACCGAGTTACCTTTGACATTGAGCAGGGTCAAAAAGGTCCTGCTGCAGCAAATGTCACCACGGTTTAGACCAATATTTCTAAGTTAAAAAAAGGGCATTCCATCGAATTATGAGGGAATGCCCTTTTTGTTTTGCCTTCTAAAGATCCAGCCAATTTTTGAGTTCTTCTTATGTAAACTCAAATAAGTCGTTCGACAGCCGCTTTTACTCCATGTACAACTTTTGCCATTCTTTCATAATCAAGTGTGTCATACGTATCACTTGCTGTGTGATAGTAAGGATTTCGATAAAAAGCGGTATCTGTTATCATTACGGCACGATAACCAAACTTATAAAATGACCAGTGGTCTGAAAAGTCAATTCCTATAACTATAAAGCATTATACGAAAAAATTGGGATGTCTGTTCCCTCTTTGAAACCTTTCTTGACCATTTCCGTGAATTTTCTTGACCTGAGGTTTCCAACCGCTGCTATAAAATTACCTTTGGTTGAAAATTTTCGCTTCATGAAAGGGAGCGGAAATCCCTGGCTGCGAGGGCTATCTGCAAAATACCCGATCATCTCAAGGCAGATCATGCCAATAATTTTTTGGCGACTCTTCTTTAGCATTTGTGCATAGTGGTAACTACCCATATTTTTCGTTCTATATGCCGGTGGTTCCTCAAGAGCAAAAGCAACAAACTGAATTGCCGGGGCCACCCTTGATTTTGAGATAAGTCTTGCGATTTCCAAAAGACCGGCAACTGCACTTGCATTATCGTCTGCTCCAGGACTGCCCGCAACTGTATCGTAATGAGCTCCCAGTACAACTATCCCTTCTTCTTTGTTTGATCCAGGTATGCTGCCAATAATATTTCGATAAGTATTTCCTCGAAACACAAAAGATTGCTCATTAACATGACAGCCATATTCTTTAAACCGGCTGGATATATATTCTGCAACCTGATAGAGCTTTTCGTGGTCATTGTAACTTCGTGGGCCTATATCAACAGAAAGATAACGGATAGTTTCTTGCAAGCGTTTTATACTTTCCTGGAGTATCATCCTGAATCATTAACCTCGATATACGTTCCCCCTAAGTGCAGGCAACCCCTCAGATAATATAATCAAATTACATTTTCTTTGGTTTGCCATATGAACTGCGTTTTTCTTTTACTGTAAAGCCGATTTTTTTCTTTGGCTCATTTTCAATATTTATTAATTGATCTAACGTCTCAAAAACAATTTGAAAGCGTTCATCAGTGATCTGTTTTAACTCTTCAAGTTCTTTTTGGAGGTTCTCATTATCTAATAACGCGTGTCGAAGTTTTGTAAAAGTTCTTATTATTTGTATATTTACTTGAATAGCCCGTTTGCTGTTGAGAACACTTGAAAGCATAGCTACACCCTGTTCGGTAAAGGCCATGGGTTTATACCTCAATCCCATCTTATCACTATTGGAGGTGCCAATTTGGCACCTCCAATACTCCAACTCCTTTTTTGTAAGATCGAACATAAAATCAGAAGGAAAGCGATCAATGTTTCTTCTTACCGCTCTTTTGAGTTGTTTTGTTTCAACCCCATAGAGTTCAGCAAGGTCCCTGTCAAGCATGACCTTTAAACCGCGTATCATATAAATTTTACTGACAATGGTTTCCATTGATACAATATTAGACATAATAATATCCTTTTTCATCAGACAGGGTTGGGGACATTAGTTTATAAGATTGTCATCTGATTATTTTATCTTCGAAAAGACCCTGTCAAGTTCTTCAATGGTTATTGACTCTACTTTAACCGGCTCTTTAAGGAAAGAACCATGAGGTATAAATTTACTCATCATCCCCACAAAATGATTGTAATCAACATATTCCTCTTTATTGTATTCATTAATTTTTTTTGATTTACCTTTTTTTGAAAGATTGAATAATACATATTTGTTATCTTCTTCAACGATTCCGGTATAACCATTGCTGTATGATTTGATGCTTATAATTTTCATTATGTTATGAGTGATGGCTTTGTAAAAAGTCCAAAAATTAAGTGTTCTGCCATATATGTTTCTTTCAATGTAAGTTGACCCATTAGAAGTTATATATTATACTATTTTTTATAAGCATTTTTAGACCCTGATTGAGCGCAAACAGAATGAAAAATTTCCTTAAACGATTTTTGAAAATGGCGATAACTATTGCCATCTTTCATTTTCTTCTCTCAAGCATTCTAACTCCGTTTTGCATCTCAACTCGACTATCAGGCACTCAATCACCGCTTTTGTCGGAATTTCATGTGATTAATCATCTTGCTTACCTGCTTATGAGTATTATCGCGTTTCCATTGGGTATTCTAGCCAAGGTGGCGCCAACGCTTTACTCCTTTCTCAAATTGTCCGCCAAAGGTATTCCAACTTGGGTTCAAATTGAAATTCTGTTGTTACTGAACAGTCTGCTCGCGTCATCAATTTTCTCGGCTTGTTTTGTTTCCGTGTCAACTTTTATGAAATTAATCAAAAATCAAACAACGGAAAAAGAACATTTGGAATGATACGGGGCACCCTTGATTAATACCTGAATTTTGCACGATTCAGGTACTATAGACTTTCAGATAATTCATTTCACAAGGCCAGAAGGAGGAAGGCGTATTAATTATACGTCGACGACTGATAACACAGTGAAATTATTTATCTGAAAGTCTCTAATCTATTCGAAACGGACAGGTGATACCGGCGCATCCTTTTCTTCCGGGAAATCAGCAAAAGGAAAAGGCAGCGTGTTTTCATTTAGGGTTACGTACCGCATCACCCTGTAGGCATAGAAGGAAACCTTGTTGGAGAATTTCCTTACCGGCTTGCTGTAGGTTTTTGTGATAAAAAGGTAAACGTACTGAAATAGAACGGCTACCTGTATAATGATCTTGAGGATCTCAATGACAACGAGAAAAAAAAGGGTGTAAAGGAGACGTATGCCGATCTTCTTGCGGGATAGTGTTGCACTTTTGATGGATTCCATTGGTTTTCCTGCCTTTTTGTCTATTGTTATTTTTGGTCTAAAAGCATTTCTACTCAAACTTTTCCACTTTTTCTCCCCATTTGCTCATCTCATTGGCAGCTCTTCTTGCAGCAAACTGTGAACCGATAGTAGTCAGGGCAAAGAGGGTCAAATAACCCCGAGGACAATCCATGCGGTTTTTGGTTTGATATTATCGGATAGCGCTGGGTATTTATTTCTTCTTTTCTTTTTTCAATTTTCGTTTTTCCTTTGGATTAAGCACGGCCTTTTTTTGTTGTTCCCTTTTGCCTTTATCTCTTTTCCCCTTATCACCCATATCTGTTTCTCCTTGTTTGAAAATGATTTGCGCCGAACCGTAGCGCCGTTTTCTGACTTCATCGCTCTCTAACCGTGAACCGTGAACCGACAACTGTTAACGGTTACTCTTACACTTATCTTACTGATCAGATCCTTATTTTTCTAAGATGAATAAGCCAATAAGAACATGGTTCCTAAATCGTCCCTGTTTATCTTTGGTGATATGCTTAATCCGTGTTCTCAGGTATTCTGTCGGACATGATGAATCAGTAGGATAGTACTTCATATTCAATATGTTGCCGACCTTCAGATGTTTCAGTAGATCAGAATCCTTTTTGACCACGATACATATGCCCCTTGACGATAAATTCCATATTCTGAATCGATATATTAAGCCGGCATCAGGGATTGAAATTTCCACGCTATCATACTGATTTACTTCAGTTCTGGGCTCATATCTCTTTTCGCTGCGGTCGGATATCATAACAATCCTCCTTGACACGGAAAGACTTATATATGTTATGCAAAGAAGTTGAAATATTAATATGTTACATGCAGGCATCAACAAACTCATGAAAGGAAACTTTTAACCTATGGATGTTCCCATAGTCCTCCTCAAGTTTAATAGTTTAATAGGCATTACTCTCTGTCAAGTTATTTACTTATTTATAGGATGTCCCGCATTTTTTCCCTATTTGTCCTAATCAACTTCTTTTGGCTCAGTGAGAAGCCTGATGCCGGATAAAATTTGGGAAATACGATCTATAGACAACGTTCCGATTTTCTCGGACAAATCGCTTTTGTTCACAGTAAAAATCTGAGAAATATTTACAACACTTTTTTTAGGTAAGTTGGCCTCACCTTTGCTCAATGTCACATTACCGGGTGCGTTAGATCTCTTAAGATTTGATGTTAACGTGCAGACTACAACAGTATTGATACGGCTTCGATTGAAAAGATTGTTTTGAATAACAACATGGGGATGACGATAACCAGGTTCAGACCCTGATGGTTCCATGAATTCTATCCAAAATATATCGCC
>JAFDFV010000006.1 GCA_019309665.1 Deltaproteobacteria bacterium
TTTTTCAAAGTACGTTCATCATCCATTGCAACCCACTGAAAAGGTGTAAAAGGCTTTGGGACAAAAGAATTAACGGTTACAGTTATTCCTCCTATTCGCTTTTTAATCCTGCTTGATTCGAGGAATTGCTGTTTTATTTTTTTGCACAGTTCTATGACGGCTTCTACATCATCCATTGTTTCTGTTGGAAGACCAATCATGAAATAGAGCTTTAGGTTTGGAATACCGCCAGCCACAAGGGCCTCAGCGGCATTAAGTATTTCATCTTCTGTAATGCCTTTGTTGATTACTTTGCGCATACGTTCAGATCCTGCATCAGGAGCAATTGTAGCTGTTTTTACTTTGCTTTGCCTCAGTAAAGATATAAGCTCCGGGCAAAGTGAGTCAGCCCTGAGAGAGCTGAACGATATTCTAATATTCTTTTTATCAACATAATCGTAAAGTTCTTTTATACTGGGAAAATCCGATACCGCAGCTCCTACAAGACCGATTTTATCGGTAAGCAAAATTCCCTGGTCCAGACATTTTGCAATAACCTGGAAAGACCTGAATCTCGGAGGCCTGTAAATATATCCGGCACTGCAGAAGCGGCAACCATGGGGACAGCCCCTGCCTGTTTCTATCAAAAATGTGTTATCAAAGGTAGTATGCGGGGTTATTATACTGCTGCAGGTTGACACTTGGGAAAGGTCTTTTATATACGTCCGCCTGATATTGACAGGAACATCAAGTAATGGTTCAAAGGAGCGAATTGTTCCATCTTTATTATAGGTTGTTTCGTAAAATGCAGGAACGTAAGTACCGGGTACTTTGTGCACTATATTTTTTAAAAGAGATCTTCTGCTTGTATTAGCATCAAAACAGCCAATAAATTGGGGAAGCATCAATTCGGCCTCCCCGATCAAAAAACAATCGATAAATGATGAAATAGGTTCCGGGTTTAAAAAGCAGGCAACTCCCCCTGCAATAACAAGGGGATGGGGGGTTCCTCTATCGTTTGAATGCAAGGGGATATCTGCTTTATCTAGAATGGTTAGAATGTTGGGGTAGTCATTCTCAAATGAAATTGAAAAAGCAATAATGTCAAAATCAGAAATCGGCCTCCCTGATTCTATAGTAGTTATTCCGGCCCGGGGTGAACCGGGTTCATCGGGCAGGAAAGATCTTTCACATGCAACATCCTCAATATTGTTTAATAAATGATATACTGTCTGGAAACCAAGATTGGACATCCCAACATGATATTTGTTGGGATATACAAGAGCTATTCGAATACATTCTCTACAACTTTTCCTGATTGTACCGATTTCCGATTCAGCGTATTTTTTATTTGACTTGTCGGTTTTCGATACCATGTGTTTCATAGGATTGTTGATTTGTGCCCCGCTTGGGCGGGATTCGCTCTATTTTTGTTTTTTGTTCCACGAACGTGCCAATCCTGATCCCTGATCCCTGATATTCAGTCTGCCTTTCTTCTTAAAAAGGTAGGAATCTCAAGATCATTGTTGTCAATTACTATTCCCTTGTATCCTCTGTAAGTAGCTCCCGTTGATTCACCTACCGCTTCCTTTTGACGGATAAAAGTCGGCTCATCAAAGTCAAATGCATTTCTCATGTCATCAGGAGTAATATCTCTTATTTTTCCCCTGAGTTCATGTTCCATGTACTTATTTTTGTAATTTTTAGGCATTGATGATTCATGCCCCGCACCTATCCCTGTTGCAATAACGGTGACTCTCATCTCATCACCAAGAGACTCATCAACTACAGTTCCCCAGATAATATCGGCATCCTCACCCACCTCTTCATATATCCTATCGGAAGCTTCCGTCATCTCCTCCATTGTTAACTCACTAGTACTTGTTAAGTTCATTAATACACCTTTTGCGCCTGCAATGGAGATATCTTCAAGCAATGGATGGGATATAGCCCTTTCAGCAGCTTCTTTTGCACGGCTGGCACCACTCGCTATACCTGTACCCATTATGGCCATGCCTGCCCTTAACATTGTTGTTCTAACATCCGCAAAATCAAGATTGACCAGACCCGGCATCATAATAAGATCGGTAATTCCCTTGACGGAATGAAGAAGAATTTCATCTGCTTTCTTAAACATATCAACCATCCTTGCATTTTTGGAAGCAATTCCTCTTAATCTGTCGTTGGGTATTATAATTACTGTGTCGGCAACCTCTTTTAATGCAGCAATGCCTTCTTCCGCCTGTTTTGCCCTTTTCTTTCCTTCAAATGAAAAAGGCTTTGTCACTACTGCAACTGTCAGCGCTTTAATTTCTTTACAAATTTCCGCTATAACCGGTGCGGCTCCTGTGCCGGAACCACCGCCGAATCCAGCGGTAATAAAAACCATATGGCTTTCTTCAAGAGCGCTTTTTATTGCTTCCTTACTTTCAAGTGCGGCTTCTCTCCCGACTTTAGGATCAGCACCAGCGCCAAGTCCTTCTGTAAGCCTTTCTCCAATCTGCAGCTTGAGCTGTGCCTTTGAATTCTCAAGTGCCTGAGCATCCGTGTTTGCCGCAATAAACTTAACCCCCTGCAGATTGGACTCAATCATATTGTTTATTGCATTTCCGCCTGCACCACCTACCCCAATAACCTTGATCTTCGCAGCTTTATCATTATCTACATAAGTAAACATACTCCCCCCCCTTTTCTTACACTTACTCTTGAGCAATTTTTCGCAAAAAAAAAGCTCAACTTAGGTTCCAAATAATAATTAATCTGAAAGGTTGATTCCCATACTAATCGACAATTAAACCTAAATTACATCCTTGAACCATTTCTTCATCCTTGTTGTTACACGGTTGAAAATGTTTTTATCGCGAATTCTGAATTTCTTAGCGGTCTGGTTTCTGGCACCGTATATAACCAGCCCAACGCCGGTAGCATACATGGGGTTATTTACCACATCGACCAGACCACTGATTCCCATAGGCCTACCCAGCCGGGTTGGGAAATTAAAAACTGATTCCGCAACCTCCGTCGCATCACTCAAAAGCGCTGAACCGCCTGTCAAAATAATGCCTGACGAAATTAATTTCTCCATCCCCGCTCTAAAAATTTCTCTATTTATCAGTGTGAAGATTTCCTCCATACGGGGTTCCAAAATTTCACCAAGAATTTGTCTGGGAAGCTTTCTGGGCTTTCGCCCTCCCATGCCCGGAACCTCGATAGTTTCTTCGCTGCTGATATTTTTGGCAACGCAAGTTCCATACTTTTTCTTTATCTTCTCCGCTTCTCCAAGCGGTGCGTGCAGTCCAATTGCCAGGTCATTTGTCAGGTTGTTACCCCCTAATGCAAGCACGAATGTATGTCTTATATTTTTGTTGCAAAATATAGCCAGATCGCTTGTCCCTCCACCTATGTCAATCAAACCCGCACCCAGCTCTTTTTCTTCTTCGGTCAGCACGGCTTCGCCGGAAGCGAGAGATTCCAGGACAATATCACAGACATCAAGGCCGGAACGGTTTGCACACTTGACAATGTTGTGAGCCGACGTTACAGCTCCGGTCACAATATGAATTTTCGCCTCCAGCCTTACCCCTGCCATACCAACAGGATTTTGAATACCTGCTTCATCATCAACAATGAATTCCTGGGGAATCACATGTATTACTTCCCTGTCCATTGGGATTGCTACAGCTCTTGCTGCATCGATTACTCGCTCAACGTCAAGTTCAGTTATTTCAGAGCCTTTTACTGCCACAATTCCGCGGCTGTTGAAGCCGGTTATATGCCCTCCTGCAATTCCAGCATAAACCGATGAGATTTCGCAGCCGGCCATAAGCTCCGCTTCCTCAACCGCTTTTTTTATAGATTCTACGGTTGATTCAATATTCACCACCACTCCCTTACGAAGCCCGATTGAAGGGTGGGTGCCTATACCGACTATATTGATTTCAGCGCCGGATATTTCACCAACAACAGCACAGATTTTGGTGGTTCCAATATCAAGGCCCACAACAATTTCTTCCTTTCCCTGCATGTCAAACCTCCTTATGATCCCCGGCAGATGATTCATCCTTCACAAGCTTCACAACAATGCGATCCACGTGATTTAAATCGATAGAATTGAAATCCGGAAAACCTTCTTTTTTCTTTAGATAAAAAAGCACGCTTTCAAGCCTTTCATACTTGTCTGGATAATTATGATAGCCCAGCTTTATTACTCCTGCTCTATCAAATGCATACAGGGTAAGACCTGTTTGTCCGTCCACCCGGATTTTTCTTATTCTCCCGTTTGGAAGAATGCTGTCAGGCTCCAGGCCAAGGCGTAAAACCTCCATTACTGCATTAAAAGATGTGCTGCGCGGCTCACCGGAAACATTCAGGTCTGAAAATTGAAGTCCGCTGACAATCGGCAGAACATCAGGATCCGATGCAGTCCATTCTTTAAACACTTCTCCATTAACGTTTATCAGGAACCTGCGACCAAGATCTAAAATGGCAAACGGTTCATGCTCCTTAATTCTAATAGTTATTATATCGGGCAGCTCTCTCCTGACCTCAGCCTCAGCTATCCACGAATGCGCCAGCAATCTGTTTCTTATTATTGAAAGATTGACGGAAAGAATATTTATTCTTTTATTTATATTTGCCTGTTCAAGGATCTGCTGTTTTGAAAGCCTATGCGCTCCCCTAACAACTATGTTATCAGTCTTGAAATAGTCACATTGTGTAATGAAATCGTGAGCCAGAATAAAAACAAAGCTCATTACAGTTAAAATGGCAGCTACGGTTGCTATCTCAAAACATACAATAAAGCGCTGTAATATTTTGACACGTTTTTTAGTTGATGTGCCCTTGTAATGGTTTTTCCTTATATGCTTATTGCCCAACAATTTTTATTTCCGGCTCCAGGTTAATGTTGAACCTTTTTGACACCGTTTCCTGAACAAGCTCTATAATGGCCAGTATATCTGAGGCTGATGCTCTGTCCCTGTTAATAATAAAATTGGCATGTTTTAATGAAATTTCTGCTCCACCTATTGACTTGCCTTTAAGTCCGGCCAGATCAATAAGCTCTCCCGCTGTTTTTCCGGACAAAGGGTTTTTAAAAAAGCACCCGGCACCTGGGGAACCGGATGGCTGCCTTTCTTTTCTTGCTTTCAAAATTTCTTCAGCATTTTTTTTAAGTTTCTGTGGGTCTGAAGGATGCAGACAAAAGCAACCTCCCATTATAATGGGCTGCCCTTGATTACCTTCTTTTACTTCATTTTTCAGAGACAGTTTCCTGTATTCAAAGTCCAGATTTTCTTTCATGATTATTTTAGTATGCCCGTCAGGCAGCAAAATTTTTATGGAATCAAGAACGTTTTTTATTGATCCATGGGCGGTTCCGGCATTCATCATTATGCCTCCACCCACCGTGCCGGGAATGCCAATGGCAAAATTCATCCCTTTGAGGCCATTCTTGACGGCAAAAGAGCAAAGAGACTGCATCCTTGCCCCAGCCAGGGCGGTAACAATGATGCCATCTTTTCCCATATCTCTTTTGGTAATGGTCTTTAGACATTTTGTAAGCACAATTACAATTCCGCGTATGGCGCTGTCTTTTACAAGAAGATTTGTCCCGTCTCCGAAAACAAGACAAGGAATATCCTTCTGCCGGCACCACTTGATAAGCTCCACAAGTTCTTCAGGCTTTTCAGGCATGACAAAAGCGTCGGCCGCACCTCCCACCCGCAAAGATGTGTGCTTCGACATAGATTCATCAAATCTGACGCTGTTTTTAAACCGGCTTTCAAGCCATATTTTTGAATCAGAATCAAGCATGAGTCATTGAAAAGTGAATATTGAAAAGTGAATATTGAAGGAATTCTGTCAATTTTTTAAAAAAAAAGAGAGCGAAGCGATTCAACAAATTTTCACTTTTCACTTTTCACTTTTCAGTTCTTCCAGTACTTCTTCCCCGATTTTCCATACATCTCCTGCACCTAAAGTTAGCAGTATATCTCGCTCTTCTAATATTTTATTTAAATGTAAAACAGCCTCTTTGAAACTTTCTTTGAACACAGCTTTTTTATGGCCGTGCGTCCTGATGCCCTCACTGAGGGTACAGCCATCTACGCCCTCTATCTTTTCTTCGCCGGCAGGATAAATTGGAAGAACTAAAAGCAGATCCGACTGGTAGAATGAGCGCGTAAACTCATTAAAGAGCGCTTTTGTTCTGGTATAGCGGTGCGGCTGAAAAACTGCAATTATACGCCTGTCCGGCCAGCTTTCTCTTACAGCTCTCAGGGTAGCTTTAATCTCTGTTGGGTGATGCCCGTAATCGTCAATAACTGTGATACCCCTTTTTTCTCCTTTGACCTCAAGCCTTCGCTGAACACCTTCAAGAGTTTCCAGGGCGTTCTTGATAATATCAAAGGGAATATCCAGCTCAATTCCAACAGCAATACTTGCCAAAGAGTTATAGACATTGTGGGTACCGGGAAGATTTAAAGTTATGCTTCCAAGCATATCGCCCATATGATAGATATCAAACCTGCTTTTCTGATTGCTGAACACAATGTCTCTTGCATGAAAGTCAGCCTGGGTGCTCATCCCATAGGTAGTAAAGCGTTTCTTAATCATCGGGATAAGCTCCTGTATCGGCTCATTATCAAGGCAAAGCACGGCAAGCCCATAGAAAGGTATTCTGTCAATGAAACTTAAGAAGACTTTTTTTATGGAAGTTAAGTCTTTATAAAAATCGAGATGCTCTCTGTCTATATTGGTTACTACCGCTATAGTAGGCGACATTTTAAGGAAAGACCCATCACTTTCATCAGCTTCAGCTACTATAAAGTCACCTCTGCCAAGCAGCGCATTTGAGTCTATGCCTTTAAGTTTACCACCGATAACCACTGTAGGATCAAGCCCTCCTTTACTCAGGACCGAAGCAATTATTGAAGTTGTTGAAGTTTTCCCATGCGCACCGGCCACAGCCACGCTGTACTTTAACCGCATAAGTTCAGCCAGCATTTCCGCTCTTGGTATTAGAGGAATTGAGACTTTTCTTGCAGCAACGACCTCCGGATTATCCGCCCCGATTGCAGATGATGTCACAACAACATCAGCTCCGCTGACCTGCTCCGGGGAATGCCCTTTAAATATTATACCGCCAAGCCTTTTCAAGCGCCTTGTAATGTCTGATGACCTTATGTCAGAGCCCGATACCTTATAGCCGAGATTAAGAAGGAGCTCGGCTATACCGCTCATTCCTATTCCGCCGATTCCTACAAAGTGTATGTGGTATTTTTTAAGATACATGATCTTGTAGTTTACATTAAAAGTTTCCCAAATGGATTATTGTTTTATAATTTTAATGACTTAGGATTAAAATTGATAATTGAAAATTGATAATTGAAAATTTGTGGAATCGCTTTGCTTTGTTTAACATTTTGTAATTGTTTAAATTAACACGCCAAAGGCGTACCATCAATTATCAATTATCAATTATCAATTATCAGTTTATAGCAATCATCAACAATGGCCTCTGCTGCATCCGGCCTGCCAAGCTTCTTTGCCTTTAAAGCCATATTGCTAATAGCCTTGTAATTTGATGAATAGTGCTCGATTTTCCTCGCAAGTGACCTGCCGCTGAGTTCCTTTTGAAGAATTATTTCCGCAGCGCCTGCATCTGACAGTGTTTTTGCATTTAAAACCTGGTGGTCGTCTGCTGCAAAAGGGTATGGTATTAACAGCGCACCTTTACCAATAGCTGTTAATTCTGCCACGGTAGTAGCACCGGCTCTGCATATAATTAGATCGGCATTTTTGTATTGCCGCCCCATATTATTGAAAAATGATTTAACGCTACTGGAGATGCCATCTTTTTTGTAAGCGTTCTTTACCTTTTCTTCATCAGCAGCCCCTGTCTGATGTATGAAAAAAAAGCTGTCTTTCTCTTTTAAGAATTTCAGAGCATCCATTACTGCTATATTGATGCTGTGAGCCCCCTGGCTGCCTCCGATTATGAGAATTGTAAAAAGTTTACCTTGAACGGAACCGGAAATTTCGGATTTCTCCATTGCAAAACAAAGAATTTCGTTCCTTACAGGATTGCCTGTAAAACAAACCTTTTTGGAATCAAAATCAGCCAGAGTATCTTTAAAAGAAATATAAATACGGTCAGCGAGATACGACAAAATACGGTTTGTAATGCCCGGCAATATGTTCTGTTCATGCAGAACAATTTTAATTCCAAGAAGCCATGCCCCAAGTACCACAGGCCCTGAAGAATAGCTTCCAACTCCAACAATTAGATTTGGCCTGAAGTCTTTAAGGATAAGCATGGACTCAAATAATCCCTTTGGTATTTTTGAAACCGATATGATCTGATTAACTATCCCCCGACCTTTTATTCCTTCTACCGTTATGGTTTTAAATGAAAATTTTTTTTCTTCTAAAACAGATACTTCAAATGGCTTGCCCGTACTTATAAAAATGACTCTATTCTCAGGATTGCGCTTAATAAAAGCCTCGGCAATGGCTATGCCGGGAAATAGATGCCCGCCTGTGCCGCCACCCGCAATTACAATGCGCTTTCCGTTGCTATTTGCTCTATGCGCTCTTTTTTTTGACTCGCCTGGTTTTAAGCGCATTGGCAGATGCTCCTATATTCATCAATACTCCTATTGATGCCATATTGATTAAAAGAGAAGTCCCCCCATAACTCAAGAACGGCAGGGTAAGCCCCTTGGTTGGTAAAAGGCCCAGGGCAACGCCCATATTAATGCAAACCTGAAGCCCAATTGCGATTGTCAAACCAATAGCCATAAATGATCCAAAAGGCTCATCAGCATTTATTGCTATGCTTATTCCCCTCCACAGGATCACAAAATAGAGCAATAAAATTACAAGAACGCCAAAAAGCCCAAGCTCTTCGCCAATAACTGAAAAAATAAAATCAGTATGTGGTTCGGGAAGGTAGAAAAGCTTCTGATAACCTTTTCCTATTCCTGTTCCCCATATACCCCCGGTACCGAAAGCCATAAAGGAATGTATCATCTGGTATCCTTCATCGGTCGGATATTTCCATGGATCCCAGAAACTCATAATTCGTTTTAACCTGTAAGGGGCATTGATCATAAATATGTATAAAGCGGGCAGAAATATCAGCAGTGGTGTTAAAAGATGTAAAATCCGAACACCTCCGACAAAAAGCATAATCCATGTAACTGCCCCGAAGATAATTACCGAACCAAAATCCGGTTGCAGAAATATCAGTATTGCGAATATAACGAAAACCATAAGGTGAGGCAAAAAACCAATTGAAAAATCTTTAAGTTTATCCAGTTTTTTACTCATGGAGTACGCCAGATATAACACAAGAGAAAAACGCGCAAACTCAGATGGCTGGAATGTAAAAAAGCCCAGCCGTAACCATCGTGTGGAGCCCCCGGCAGTTATACCCAGTCCGGAAAACTTAACAGCAATCAGCAATAAAAACGCTAAAAATAGAAACGGATATGCCAAAGAACGAAAAAGTTCTAACGGAATATGCCTGCAACTAACCAGGGCAAGAATTCCTAATAGTGAAAAAAACGTCTGTTTCTTAAAAAAATAGTAATCAATTCCAAATTCTTTAAGCGCCAGGGCTGAACTTGAGCTGTAAACCATTACAATGCCTATCCCAACCAGAAAAAGGACAGGGAAAAGGAGTTTGATATCGTATCCTGATTGCGGATTATTTTTAGGCAGTTGTTTTGGCATATGATAAATAATAATTGATAAATAATAATTGATGATTGATGATTTGTGGAATCGTTTCGTTCTGTTTTTTTATAAAATTAATAGAATACCTTCAATTATCAATCATCAATTATCAATTTTTTTTGTTCTTCAACAGCTTTGCAAAAATCTTCTCCCCTTTGCGCATAGCTGTTATACATGTCAAAGCTGGCGCAGGCCGGCGACAAGAGTACAATATCACCCGGTTTTGCAGCATTATATGCCTTAAAAACTGCGTCCTCCATGCTAGTCGCAGTCTCAACAGGCTTAATATCCCCAAGTTCAGCCTTAATATCCTCTTTTGCTTCTCCAATAACTATCAGCTTTTTTGTGTGCCTACCTATTAAATCTCTCAAAGTATGAAATTTACTCCCCTTATTTCGGCCGCCCATAATCAGGACTACGGGTCTTTCAAAAGTTTCAAGCGCTTTTGCCACTGAATCAACATTTGTAGCCTTTGAATCGTCGAAAAAGTCGACACCATTCAGAGTATCAATATATTCAAGCCGGTGGGGAAGCCCTTTAAATTTTCTCAATGCCGTTCGTACTCCTTCAAAAGTTCCTCCGGCAGTCAGTGCCGCAAGACTTGCCGCTGCAGCATTCTCCATGTTGTGTTTGCCTGGCAGTTTAAAGTCCGCAAGGAGTTGAGACATGTTTTCCTGAGAAATTATGCTTTCATCGCTTATTGCCACACCTTCTTCTTTTGAACTGAAAAAAACTTTTCTGCTCAGGATATCTCTGCTCAAAGAACGCACAACAGGATCAGAACCATTTAACACCGCTGTATCGTTATATTGCTGGTTGTTAAAAATCCGGGCCTTGGACTTTGTATAAGCGTCTAAATCAGGATAACGATCCATATGATCATCGGTAATATTCAGCAAAACCGCCACGTTGGCTCGGAAAGTATCTATGGTATCCAGTTGGAAACTGCTTACTTCTATAACCACAATTTCAGCCTTTTCCTCTCCATCAACATATGCAATCAGAGGCTTGCCTATATTGCCGCCCACAAATACTTTAAGACCGGAATCTTCAAGCATTTTGCCTAAAAGAGTTGTTGTAGTGGTTTTTCCATTAGTGCCGGTTACAGCGACAATTGGTTCTGTTATAAATCTTGATGCAAGCTCAATTTCACCTATTACTGGAATCCCTTGTTCCTTTGCTCTTCTTATCGGCAGAATCGTATGAGGAACTCCGGGGCTGACTACAATAAGATCCGCTCTTTCAAAAGTTTCAATTCTATGTGGCCCTAATTCCATTCTTATTCCTGGCTCGCGGATTAACGGCTCTTCATGGCCTGTCTCCTGTTCTTTCTTCTGGTCACTGACAGTTACTGATGCTCCCCTGTTTATTAAAAATCGAGCAGTTGCAACGCCTGTAACACCAAGGCCAACTATTAGAATATTTTTATTTTTAAGCTTCATAATATTAAGGGGTTACGGTTGTCGGTTTACAGTTAATGGTGTATGTTTTGATCAACCGTGAACCGTGAACCGTAAACCTTTCACCTCAGTTTCAACGTACTCATTGAAATAAGTGCAAGCGCTATGGCAATTATCCAGAATCGTACTATAACCTTTGGCTCAGGCCATCCTTTTAATTCAAAATGATGGTGAAGCGGCGCCATTTTGAAAATCCTTCGGCCGTTTGTCATCTTGAAAAAACCTACCTGAAAAATCACGGAAAGTGTTTCTATAACAAAAAGGCCCCCGACAATTACCAGCAGTATCTCCTGTTTTGTAATCACAGCAACTGTGCCTATAGCGCCGCCAAGTGAAAGGGATCCAACATCACCCATAAAAATTTGAGCAGGGTAAGCGTTAAACCATAGAAAACCCATGCCTGCTCCAGCCAGAATTCCGCAAAAAATTGCTATTTCACCGCCTTCGGCAACATAGTTGATCTGAAGATAATCAGCTATTTTAGAATGCCCTGCCACATAAGCAAAAAGCATGTATGTGGCAGCAACTACAATCACTGGGCCAATAGCAAGGCCGTCAAGGCCGTCTGTGAGGTTGACGGCATTTGATGTTGCAACAATTACAAACGCTGCAAAAAATATATATCCCCAGCCCAGATCAGGCGAAATATTTTTAAAAAACGGGACAGTTACTCGTGTTGAAAAATCAGGACACATATAAACAAGAAATCCAATTAACAATGCGAGTAATATCTGAAGACAAAACTTGCTTTTAACGCTGAGTCCCTTGCTCCGCTTTTTGATTTGCATGAGATAGTCGTCTATAAAGCCGATAGTGCCAAAGCCAATCGTTACCAAAAGAGCTATCCACACATAATAGTTTGTCAAATTCATCCAGAGAAGTGCAGAGACAGTAATCGAAAATATAATCAGGATTCCACCCATAGTAGGCGTTCCGGCTTTATCAAAATGTGACTGCGGTCCGTCTTTTCTTATATGCTGTCCGATCTGCATCTCGTTGAGCTTTCTGATAACCCACGGCCCGAGGAAAAAACAGATAAAAAAAGCTGTAAGACTGGCATAGATAGTCCTGAATGTAATGTAGCGGAATACATTAAAAGCCGATATTGTCGTATGAAGCGGATATAGCAGATGGTAAAGCATAATATGTTAGATCCTCAACCCCTCAACGATTTTCTCCATGCCCATTGCCCTTGAGCCCTTTACAAGAACCCAGTCTCCCGGCAAAAGTGATTTCTTTAAATCTTCAAGAATCTCTTCTCTTGCTCCAATAAATATATCCATCGAATTTTTATCTTCTTTGCGGGCACCGTTTGCAACAGCTTTTGCGAACTCACCTGTAATGTAAAGCCTTGCAATATTTGATCTGGCAGACAGAGCGCCTATCTTTCCGTGCATGGATTCTGCGTGTTCTCCCAGCTCAAGCATATCGCCGACCACAAGAATACCCCTGCTGTTGCCTTTTAATGAACTGAGAATCCTGATTGCAGCTTCCATTGAATCAGGATTTGCATTGTATGTGTCGTCAATTATGTGCACTCCCCTGATATCAAAGATATTTATCCTGCCCTTAACCGGCTGAAAATATTCTAAGCCGGCTTTTATCTCCTCTGAAGACAAACCAATAATATATCCAACAGACGCTGCAGCAAGGGCGTTTGATACCATGAATCCGCCATGCACTCTGAGTTTTATTGGAATTCTTTCTTCCGGCAGCACCAGGGTAAAAGAAATCCCGATTGTCGTTTCATTGACATCCAGCGCTTTAATACGGGCATCTTCTGATAAACCGAAATAAAGCACTTTTCTTGATGTCTTTGTTGATAAATATAAAACTCTTGAATCATCTGCATTAAGAACCGCTGTTCCCTCCGCCTTTATTCTTTTTAGAAGCTCTCCTTTGGCATTCATTACCCCTTCAATTGAATCCAGTCCCTCAAGGTGAGCAAAGCCTATGTTTGTAATTACGCCAATATCAGGAATACAAATTTCACCCAGCCTGTCTATCTCTCCGGGTCTGTTCGTCCCAAGCTCAAGCACAGCCCACTGGTGGCTGTTTTTAAGATCCAGGAGCGTTAGCGGAAGCCCTATTTCATTATTGAAATTTCCTTTGGTCGATAAAGTTTTATAACGCGTTGAAACAACGGAAGCAGTCATTTCTTTGGTTGTAGTTTTGCCGTTTGAACCTGTAATTGCTACAACCGAAACATCGGTCCGCCTGCGGTTAAAAGAAGCAAGATCGCCCAGAGCTTTTGTTGTATCGTTCACCTTCACACAAACAATGCCCTTATCCTGCCAATGCGTACCGGCATCATCTTTACTTATAATAAGACCTCTCACACCGCCGGTTATCACATTAGATACGAACCTGTGACCATCATGAATATTTCCCTTGATCGCAATGAAAAGTTCATTTGCAGATATTGTGCGTGAATCTATGGATACTCCCTCAAAAGTATGTTTGATATCCCCGCACAAAAGGTCTCCCTTTGTTGCTTCAAGGATTTCAGCAGTAGTCCAGGGTATTTTTGCTTCGTTTCCCATTGTCGTTTTTTTGTAACCGTTCCTTACTCAAAACATAAAAACCTTAACCGTGAACCGTGAACCGTAAACCCAATATTTTATTTAAGCGCCTCTCTCGCTTCCTCCCTGTCATCAAAGTGAAAAGTTTCACCCTTGATTAATTGATATGCCTCATGCCCCTTGCCGGCTATAAGTATAATATCTCCCGGACCGGCTGATGTGATGCTCAGTTTTATGGCTTTCCTGCGATCAGGCTCAATAACATAACCTTTCTCTTGAATACCGTTTGCCGGCTCCTTTGGGTCATATTTCTTTGAAGATGTTTGTTTTATTCCCTCTACTATCCGGCTTATTATTTCCATGGGATCTTCTGTCCGCGGATTATCCGATGTAATTATAATTAGATCGCAAAATCTGCCGGCTATTTCGCCCATCAGGGGCCTTTTGCCCCTATCTCTATCTCCACCACAGCCAACTACACAGATAATTCTGCCGATTTCATTATCTTTAATTGATTTTAAAGAAGACAAAACATGTTCCAGAGCATCCGGAGTATGAGCGTAATCAACAAACACAAACTTGCCTGCTTTATTTGGTATAAATTCCAGTCTGCCTGGTATCCAGCCGGTCTTTTCTATACCTGCCTTTATGATAGCCGGAGAAAGTCCAAGAGCAATCCCCACACCTGTTGCGCTGAGTATATTCTCAAGATTATGCTCCCCTGCGAGAGGTGATTTAAAATCAAATACCCCCCTTTCTGTTGAAATTCTTCCTGTAATACCTGTAAGGCTGTATTTAATATTATCCGGCCATATCATTTTATCTGCCGTGCTGCCTGTGGAAATCACGGGCATACTATCAGATGCTTCTGAAAGTAAATTATAAAGTCCTTTTCCTCTCTTATCATCGCAATTTACTACAGCCGTAATGTGGCCCTTCTTGGAACCGGTTTTTAAATGCTCTGTAAAAAGCCTTTTTTTGCAAAACCAGTAAGAATCCATATCTCCATGATAATCAAGGTGTTCCCGGGTCAGATTGGTGAACACACCAATATCTATCCGGCAGCAGTCAATCCTGTGCAGGTCAATTGCATGAGATGACACTTCCAGAACAACGTGAGTGACCCCGTTTTCATGCATTTCCGCCAATATCCTTTGCAGATCCAAAGATTCCGGCGTTGTCATTGGGTTTGGAAAAACCCTGCCTGAATAACGGTAATTAATAGTTCCTATTACACCAACCTTGAAACCCGCTTCAGCAAGGATGCTTTCAATTATGTAAGCTGTTGTTGTTTTACCGTTTGTTCCGGTTATCCCTATAATGAACAATTTTTCTGAAGCATTCCCGTAAAAATTTGCGGAAATTGCTGCAAGAGCTTTTCTGGCATTCTCAACCTCTATAATTACAGATTCTTTGTTAACAGGTTCCTGAGCTACAATTACCGATGCACCTCTTGCCAGGGCTTCATCAATAAAGTCATACCCATCCGCCTTAAAACCCTTTACTGCAACAAAAAGCCCATCAGGCTTAACCTCCTGCGCCCGATAATGTATTGAGCCTATTTCATAATCCGGCAAGTTATTATGTTGCCATGTTCCCGCGCTATACTGATGCTCCATACCTTCTTTGACAATGCTTACACGCCTTATTCCCGTTACAGATTCAAGCAAAATAGAAAGTTTCAACCTTTTGCCCCATTTCTGCCGGTCCGTATGTCAACCAGTCTTCCAAATGAATTGTCGACGGTTAACGGTATGTTCATATAGTTTACAGTTTCATGCGCTATTCTTTTGAATGCCGGAGCCGCAACTATGCTGCCGTAATGCTTTCCCTGGGGTTCGTCAATAACTACCAGAACAGCTATTTCAGGATCCTCGGCAGGAATAAACCCAAGAAATGAAGCTGTGTATTTTTCGTTTGAGTAAGTTCCTTTCTCATCAATTTTCTGGGCGGTTCCCGTCTTCCCGCAGACAGTATAACCTTCCAAAGCAGCATTCACACCTGTCCCCCCTTCAGTAGTTACAGAAGCCATTATTTTTTTCACGGTTCTGGCTGTTTCCAGCGAAACGACCCTTCTGACCATACACGGGCTTGAGCTTTTTATAAGACGTCCATTCTGATCCGTTATAGCCTGGACAATATAAGGAGCCATGAGTACCCCGTCATTTGCAATAGCTGAAGCCGCAGTTATCAGTTGCAGGGCGGAAACGGCAACTCCCTGTCCAAAGGATATTGCGCCGGCATCAATTTTTGACCATCTATTATAGTGGGACAGGCTGCCCGATGTTTCCCCCGGGCAGTCTATTCCAGTCTTTTCACCAAAACCAAAATTGCGGAATGTTTTATAAATATGTTCCGGCCCTACCATTTCGCTAACCTTTATAGTGCCGATATTGCTTGAAAACTTAATAATCTGCTGTAGAGACAGCCAGCCGTGAGGATGAGTATCGCGGACAACGTTTTTGCCTATTCTGTATTTACCGTTTTCACAGAAAAAAATGACATGCGCTGAAAATTTTCATGGTTGAGCCGGGCTCAAATGGATCTGTTATTGATCTGTTTCTCCAGAGATTCTGATCAAACTCTCCAAAAGAATTTGGATTAAAAAATGGATAGTGCGCCACTGCCAGTATGGCTCCGGTCTTTGGAGACATTACAATCGCCATTCCTGATTTGGCATTAAATTTAACAGCAGCTTCTTCGAGCGCTCTTTCGGATAAATACTGGATATTATAATCAATCGTTAATATCAGATTATTCCCGCTGCAATCAGGCATTACACTCTTTTCAGCGTCGAACCCGCGCTTGAAAGCATCTTTTAAAACCGTAAAACTACAAGTACTTCCTTTAAGGTAAGTATCATAATAGTATTCGATTCCTTCAAGGCCATGCCCATCTGTGCCTGAAAATCCAAGCATCTGTGCTGCAAGGGTTTTGTTTGGATAAAAACGTTCGTGCTCGGATATAAAATCTATACCTTTAAGATCAAGGGCTTTTACATCTTTTACTTCCTTTGGTGTAACCTTGCGTTTAACCCAAACAAATGATCTGTCAGATGTGAGTCTCTGCTTAAGCGAATTAAGGTCAATTTTCAGCGTTTTATTAAGAGCCTTGGAGGTCGCCGCCGGCTCCTCGATATTGGGAGGATATGCCACAATTGATGTAACATCTATACTCAAGGCCATTTCCCTGTGGTTTGTATCGTAAATTGTCCCACGCTTTCCATGAAATATTAATGACTTCTCATATTGATTTGCTGCTTTCCTTGACAGCCATGAACTGCAAAAAACCTGAAGATAAAAAGCCCTTGCCCCTATAGCAGATAGAAAAATGCTGAAAATAAAACCAATCAGAATTGTTCTCAACTTTATGTGGTTTTTTTTAATTGATTTCATGGAATTATAATTATCTGCTCCGGCGTTGGTGTTTTCAGGCCAAGCTGGTTTTTTGCTATCTTTGCGAGTCGTTCCGGAGATTTCAGGCGCGCAAGCTCAACCTTTAAGTTATTTTGCAGATTTATAAGATTCCGATTTTTTTTATTTTCATTAGAAATTTCATACCCGGATTTTATGCACTGCACTCTGCTCCATGTGTAAATTAAAAGCTCTGCAATAAAGACAGCCATAATGATAAACCAGATCACTATCCTCGTGCTGCTTACATTTTTTTTGGTTTTACGAGCCATAATTGATAATTGAAAATTGAT
>JAFDFV010000496.1 GCA_019309665.1 Deltaproteobacteria bacterium
AGGGAATTAGCCGATCTTGTAAAAAAGGACATTTTAATCAAAAGGCCTGGAGGGGGCCGGAGTGCCAGTTATGATCTTGACTGGAAAAGGTGGTCTTCCTTTGACACCAATTCTTGAGAATCGAGAAAATTTCTCCTTTGATTCCCTTTGCAGCCGGAAGTTCCTTGCCAAGGCTTCCTATATGTGATATTTAAATATATTAGAGTATGTTTTATGTGCTTGATTGATAAAATCCAAAATGGAGAAATAAAAAAATGCCTTCAACTATTCTTGATAACGTAAAGGGGAGTGACTTTCCAAAAATATGGGCGGATAAAATAAATATTATCTCAAACAAAACCTATACTGTCATAGTTCAGCCACAGGAGGAGCGACAGTCACTTCAAAAAATAATGTCTGAAATAAGCGGCAAGGCCAAAACCCGTGGCATGACGCCAGATGTTCTGGAAAATATTCTTGGTAAAAAGATTAAGCACATTCTGTAACGGTATATGATAATTACGTTTAGTTTTTGATACAAATATTATTATAAGCGCCTTGCTTTTTGATGGTTCAAAACCATCAAAAGCTTTTGATATAGGCATAAATCAAGGAGTTCTTCTCTTTTCTTTACCCACTCTCGCTGAATTAGAAGAAGTTTTGTGGCGAAATAAATTTGACAGGTACATCTCTCACGAAAAACGAAAGCGGTTTCTAACCAGCTTGATTCTTCACTCCACACCTATTGAAACCAATGAAACAATTTCAGAATGCCGAAACCCGAAAGATAATAAGTTTTTGGAACTTGCTGTTTGCGGAAAAGCGGATTTTATCATTTCCGGCGATGAAGACTTGCTTGTTCTAAACCCTTTCCGAAATATTCAGATAATAACCCCTGATAGCTTTCTCAAAATACATTCTGCAGTGGCAAGTCTGCTCTTGACTCTTGTGGGACTTACATAGCCATGATGGGGGGTTGCCGGACAGCATAGCAAAAGCATTTATTGATTAGGCAAAAAATGAAAAGCTGTCGTTTTGGGTGGAGGGGCAAGAGACTTAAGGGTCTGCTTTTGAGAGCGCCGATGAAAACCGGCAAATAGTAGAGGGGCAGGCGGGGTAAAGGGGGTTGGCAAATATCAATTCAAGAGCGTTTTTCAGTTTGTCCAGGCCTATGATTTCTTTTTCTAAGGTTACTTTCCCAGAGGGCCTCACAGAGCTGTTGTATATCTCCGGGTGAGTATTTCACTAATTTGTATTATGCATATCTGTATAATACAGATTAGTGAAAAATGTCAATCATGAATTTGGAGCAGTTTTTAGGTATGTTTCAAATATTTTTGAAATTTAATCTGTGAAATCTGCGTAATCTGTGGATGGGGTTAAGGAATATATGAAATAAATGAACTGATTGATTTTAATGCCTCATTTCGTGCCATTGGCTGCGAAAAATAATGATCTACATCCAAAGAATGGAAGGTGACCTGTGGGCATAATCGTTTAATATCATTCTCATAATTTACTTTGAAACCAGTATCAAAAATTTCCAAAATTCTATCTTTACGAGCATAAAGACATAAAACAGGAGTTTTATCCAAACATACACCATGCAAAGGCTTCCAGGTAAACAATTCTGATACAATTCTAAACAGACTGGTTCTCCTCCGTTCTAATACACCAAAATAATTCTCATTTTTTTCAATTCCCGGGAACAGGAACTCCATGTAATAGCTGACCGCCTCTATTGTTTTTCTAAGACTTTTATGAGGCGAAAATTTCTCCCGGTAATATGAAAAAAAAGAATTTGTAACTGACTTAAGACATAATTTTGAAATTGCATTTATCAGCACCAGCCTTTTAAAAGGTTCCTTTAGGCTGTGAGCCGCATACAGGATGGGTATCGCGGAATAACAGGAAGCTATGCCGTATAAAGGCAAACTTTCTTTTTGGCTTATCCTGCATACATGTAAAAGCATATGCAAGGTATCCTGATTGGAAGATTTAAGTGAAAATTTATCTGATGAGCCTCCATGTCCGGAAAAGTTAAAAGAAATAAGGTCATATTTCTTGCGAATTAACCAGCGAAAGGAAATTACCTGTTGTGATAATTTGCCGCCTATCAGTGGCGGAACAAATATAAGACCCTTTGAGGAAGCATTTCTTATACGGCCCCACTCAATGCTCTTGTTTTTTCCAGTATATAGATAACCCTTTTCAAAAATTGTCTTCATATAAAACTTGATGAATTTGTCTTTTTAAGAATTCATAATATTGACATGCAGGGCCACATCATTTAAGCTGATAACCTCCTGAATTCACAAGAATTGCTTACTTATTCAATTTTCAATAAATTCGAAGCACTAAGCTCGAAATCCGAAACAAATACGAATGACCAAAATTCAAAATTTCAAACATGGTGGAGCGCCATAGATATTGCATAAGCACCTGACATGTTTTGGTCATTTGATATTCGAAATTAGATATTGTTTCGAGTTTCGAGTTTCGAGGTCCCCACAAACTCTAAATATTAGCACTTTAGCACTGACTTTGACGTTTCCCTGTATTGACATGTTATCTAATAGCAATTACAGTAATTTATTTATATAATTTTCGGAGGCCGATTGTGTACTCAAAAATACTAATACTTCGCTTTCCAAAAACTATGGTTCAAAAGCCTATAGTTTGTTACCTCGTTAAAGATTATGATCTTACATTTAATATCCTTAATGCCACAACTTCAGAGAAGGTGTACAATATCTCAAGACTGAAGGAGTACATGTTCAGAATGCATCCCAGGAAGTAAAGCATGATAATAAAAAATGCACGCACTGCGGAGCATGTACTGCTGTCTGCCCAACCGGCGCTCTATCCATTCAAAGGCCCGAAATGAATATTGTCTTTGATCAAAAAAAATGCAGCGTATGTGAACTTTGCGTACCCGCCTGCCCCCCCAGGGCAATGGAAGTTCGCCCTACAAAGAACGTTTTTTTTGAATGAAACAGTTAACGGCCATAGCGATAAGCGGCGGCGTAGATTCTCTAACAGCGGCGTATTTATTAAAAAAACAGGGCATTAAACTCATTGGTATCCATTTTATAACCGGATATGAAACCAGGCCTACTTATCATACGAATATTAAAGATCCTGCAAACCCGGAAACAAATTTATATGCAACAACTCCCTCAAGCACAAAAGATTACATTTGCCAAAATATCTCTAACATAGCCGAACAACTTGGCATTTGCATTGAAATTATCGACTGTAGCGCTGAATTTAAAAAAAATGTTGTCGATAATTTTATACAAACTTATAAGGCCGGCAAAACCCCCAACCCATGCATGGTATGCAATAGCTCAATTAAATTTGGGACTGTTCTGGATTTTGCCCGCAAAATGGGAGCCACTCATATCGCAACAGGGCATTATGCCAGAGTAATAAAAGACAGAAAAAACAGGTGCCACCTTCTTAAAGGTATTGATCCGCAAAAAGATCAGTCTTATTTTCTTGCTTTATTAGAGCAAAAACAACTTGCCGCTGCCTGCTTTCCTCTTGGGAATTTGACGAAATCAGAAGTTCTAAAAATCAGTAAGAAAAAAGGACTTAAACCAATTGCAAGTAGAGAAAGCCAGGACATCTGCTTTATCAAAAACAATAATTATGGATATTTCCTTGAACAACAACAAGGATTTAAACCAAAGCCGGGGCTAATAAAAGATCTTAACGGCAACCTTTTGGGCAAACACAAAGGTTTGCATCTTTATACTATTGGCCAAAGGAAAGGCATAAACTGCCCTGCTTCCGAGCCTTATTATGTTGTAAGTATTGATATAAAGCGAAATATTTTGATAGTCGGTTCTAAAAAAGATTTACTATTAAAAAAATGTAACGTTATAAAAATAAACTGG
>JAFDFV010000007.1 GCA_019309665.1 Deltaproteobacteria bacterium
TTTTATTCTTAAGGTTCTAGGAATTGACAAATGAAAAATGACCGGGGTAAACGATATGATGACTAAACAATCAGATGACGTTATTGTAAAGACACTTTCCAGGTTGCTGATACCGTTTATGCAGATTTATGCTCTGTATGTGCTTGCGCATGGACACTACAGCCCTGGGGGAGGATTTCAGGGAGGAGTGATCCTTGCCGCCAGCATTATATTATTTGTCATTACCTTTGGATTAGACAATGCATTAAGGAAGATAAGCGAGAAATTGAATACCATCATGTGCAGCGCAGGAGTATTTATATATGCAGGAATAGGTGCTTTGTGCTTAATACTGGGAGGTAACTTTTTAGACTATGCAGAGCTTGACAAGATTCTGCATGTTGGGATTGCACAGGCAAGATCACTTGGTATCCTTGGCATTGAGGTTGGTGTAGCAATTACTGTTATGGCTGCGGCGCTTTCGATTTTTTTAGATATAGCAACCGGTGGTGAACTTTTTTCAAAAGAAAAGAAAACTTAAGGAAGAGAGCTTGAAGATACAGGATATCAACAGACAGTCTGCCAGGATGAAGCAGATTTACAATATGATATTGAATCTGGCTCCTACTGATACCTCGGTTGTGATTCAGGGTGAAGAGGGTACGGAGAAGGCATTGGTGGCAAGATGTATCCATTTGAACAGCTCGAGAAAAGATAAACCTTTTGATGTGTATAACTGCTCAGCTTATCCGAGGTTTATAGTAGAAAGCGGGCTTTTTGGTCATGAAGCAGGGGCCTTTGAAGGGGCCGTATCTCAAAAGAAAGGATGTCTGGAGCAGAATAATGGCGGGACAGTGTTTTTGAGTGAGATTGATAAAATGTCTCCGTTGACACAGATCAAACTGCAGAATTTTTTACAGGACGGGTCTATAAAAAGACTTGGAGGAAAAAAAAGTATTTCGACAGATGTCAGGATCATTGCCGCTGTTAATACTGATTTGGGAAAAGAAGTTGAAATAGGAACTTTTAATGAAGAATTTTCTTATATGTTGAATGTAATTAATATACATCTGCCTTCTTTAAGGCAGAGGAAAGATGATATCCCCCTTCTGACAGAATGTTTTTTAGATATGCTGAATGTAGAAATAGGGAAAAATGTTAAAAGTGTTACATCCGATACGATGCAGATATTAATGGACTATTCCTGGCCAGGCAATGTCAAGGAGTTGGAAAACTCAATACAACATGCCTTTCTTCTAACAGAAGGTGAAAAAATTGAGCGTAAGTTACTGCCTTCCCGTATTTTGCATGAAGTATTAACAGAAAAAAATGAAGGGATAACCTCTTTTGAGGAAAATGAGAAAAGATTTCTTATGAAAATTTTGCAGGAGAACAACTGGAACAAATTAAAAGTTGCAAAACAGCTTAATGTGAGCCGCAGCACATTGTATTCAAAGCTTAATAAATACAACTTAACGGTTAATTAAAGCAATAAGCCGGCTAATCAGCTAATAAGCTTAACAGCTAATTTTGGAGTATTAAAATGGAAAATTTTTATTTAGGTGTGAGCATTCTCCTTTGCATGTTAGTTCTCCTTTGTCTCTACCGTGTAATATACGGGCCGACTATTATAGACCGGATTGTAGGAGTTGGAGCAATCGGCACGAAGACGTTGGTGATTTTGGTGCTGATAGGTTTTATCTATGGCAGGATAGACATGTTCCTGGATATCAGCATAGCGTATGCTCTTTTGAACTTTATTGGTACTATAGCTGCAGCAAAGTACTTTGAGGGGAGAGGCGAAATTTGATGGAAATTGTAAAAGTAATATCTGTGATATTGATTTTGGGTGGGTGCTTCTTTTTTATCACCGGCACCATTGGTTTTTTACGTTTTCCGGACTTTTATTCCCGGATGCATGCTACTGGAAAAGGCGACACTCTGGCAGTATTTATGGCTGTTATCGGCTTTGCCATATATCAAGGTGTGTTTCACGGAGCTATTTTAGATAGTATAAAGTTAGTCATTATTGCGGTTTTTGTTTTTTTGGCTAATCCCACAGCGACTCACGCAATTTCAAGAGCTGCTTTTCGGTGCGGTGTCAAACCATGGACCAGGGAGGAAAGCAAATGATCTGGCAACTTGATCTTATACTCTGTCTGTTTGTTCTAATTTGTGCGATTGCTGCTATTAATGTAAAGGATCTTTTGGCTGCTGTTATTATTTTAGGCGCTTACAGTTTCTTTATGTGCCTTCTCTGGACGGAAATGGGAGCAGTGGATGTGGCCTTTACCGAGGCTTCCGTAGGCGCCGGAGTCGGAACAGTCTTATTTATTGCAGCGGTCAGTAAAACCAAAAGGAGGTCGAAAGATTGAAATTAGTCGCTTTAATAGCAGTCTTTATGACAGGCGCATTACTCATATATGGTGTTGAAGACATGCCAAGGTGGGGTGATCCCAATTCTCCTGCCAGTTCGCATGTTTCTCCAAAGTATATTCAGGAGGCCATAGAAAAAACGGCAACTCCAAATATGGTTAGTGCAGTGCTTGCGGATTACAGAGGTTATGACACGCTGGGTGAGACTTCGGTGATTTATACTGCCGCGATCGCCTGTATCCTGATGTTGAGAAAGAAGCGCAAGGGAGAAGGAGAGTGATATGCTTGACTACATAATCAGCAAATATAACTTCTGGATATATGTAGTTCTGATGATGATCGGGCTTTATGCGATGATAGGAAAGAAAAATCTTATCAAGAAGCTGATCGGGATGAATATATTCCAGTCTGCGATGATCCTTTTTTACGTTTCTATAGGTGTGAAAGCAGGCGCGACAGTTCCGATACTTTCCGGGCATGGCCATGGCCACGTTCATGAAGTTATCGAGGTTGCTAAATATTTAAATCCTTTGCCACATGTGCTGATGCTTACGGCAATTGTTGTTTCTATTGCTACAACAGGAGTTGCGCTTGCAACGCTCATTTTGATTTACAGGAGATATAACACTTTGGAAGAAGACGAGATTCTGAAGATTAGAAAGGATACGGGAGTCTAAAAATGGCAGAACAATTTGCTGCGCTAATTATCGTAGTGCCTTTAATTTCTTCTTTACTGGTTCCAGTGATTGGATGGGGGCAAAAAAAACTTTGCTATCCATGGGTTGTTGCGGTACTTGTTGTACCCCTTATCTGTTCTCTCGGTATACTGAATACTGTACTTACTACCGGCAAATTTTCCTATCGTCTTGGAGGGTGGGCACCTCCGTGGGGGATAGAATATGCAATAGATCATCTTAATGCATTTGTGCTTGTAATCGTGTCGTTTATCAGCCTGATGGTTGCTATTCATTCTAAAAAGAGCGTGGAAAAAGAACTTTCGGAAAAGACAGTACCTTTTTATACGCTTTTTCTTCTTCTTGTTACCGGACTTCTCGGGATTGTAATTACAGGTGATGCATTCAATCTTTTTGTGTTTCTGGAGATAGCCTCACTTTCCTGCTATGCCCTAATAGCAATCGGTGAAGAAGGGGCACCGATTGCCGCTTTCAATTATATTATCATAGGTACTATCGGCGCCTGTTTTTACCTGCTCGGTGTCGGATATCTTTATATAGCAACCGGCTCCCTTAATATGGCGGATCTGGCTAATATCCTGCCTGACCTGTATCACTCCAAGGTTATTCTTGTCGCCTTTGCATTTTTTACTGTCGGCATAGCTATCAAGGGGGGACTTTTCCCGTTGCATACATGGCTGCCGGATGCCTACTGTACTGCACCTTCTGCGGTGAGTTCGCTGATTGCTCCTTTAATGACTAAGGTGGCTGCATATGTGATGATTAGATTGATGTTTACCGTATTTCAGCCCCATTTTTCTGTGGAAATAGTGCCCGTCTTTGCCATTTTGGGATGGCTGTCGGTCTTTGCTATTTTTTGGGGAGGGATTAAGGCTCTTGCTCAAACAGATATTAAGAGGATGCTTGTTTATGTTCTAGTTGCGGAAGTAGGGTATATAGTGATTGGTGTGAGTGTGGCGAATCGAGTGGGACTTACAGGGGCTATCCTTCACATCATGAACGACGCTGTAATGATGACGTGTCTGTTTTTGGTTGTGGGTGCTATATTGTATAAGACAGGAACGCGGGAAATACATCAGTTTCGTCACCTGAATAAGAAGATGCCGTTTACTATGGCAGCGTTTACGATAACCGCTCTTTCCATGTGTGGCATACCGCCGGCATGTGGCTTTTTCAGCAAATGGTATCTTATTCAGGGTACTATAGAGGCCGGACAGTGGGTATGGGCTGCAGCGCTTTTATGCAGCAGCTTGATAAATGCTGTGCTGTTTTTCAGGGTTATTGAATGCGCTTATCTTAAACCAATGGAGCCGGCGTATGCCCATAATGCCGGGGAGACACATGGGGAGATACTAAGAGACGAGGCTCCTTTTACTATGCTTGTTCCTATTGTTATCATGGCTGCGGGAGTTATTTTCCTAGGCATTTTTAGCGGAAAAATCATTTCGTCTGTAATTCAGTTTGCAGTCCCTGCAAGCTTTTAAGGACCGGGAGGATGGGAATGGATGTTATATATTCATCAAGACCCCTTTGGGCTGTCTTGGTGTCAATGATCGCTGCTTTTCTGATTCTTGCCACTGGAGAGAAGAACAGGAATATTCGAGAATCGTGGACCATTATGGCCGCGCTGGCAAAGTTTCTGATCGTACTTTCCATGGTACCTGTCATCTTACAGGGAAAAGTAATCGAATATACTATAGTAACTTTTTATCCTGGGCTTTTGTTGCAATTCAGGATAGACGCCTTTGGAATGCTCTTCGGGGTGATTGCATCGTCTCTTTGGATCCTAACCTCTTTTTATTCCATAGGTTATGTCAGGGGGCTTAACGAACATGCGCAAACGAGATATTTTTTCGCTTTTGCAATGTGCCTTTCATCGACAATCGGGATTGCATTTTCTGCTAATCTTCTTACCTTTCTCGTATTCTACGAAATACTTACCATTGCCACTTATCCTCTGGTAATTCACAGTGAGTCAAAAGAAGGGATCATGGCAGGAAGAAAATATTTGGCCTATACCCTTACAGCAGGTTGCGTTCTTCTGTTTGCCATAGCAGCGATCTATTATATGACCGGTACGCTCGATTTTAAAGCCGGCGGATTTATAGCCGGCAGTGGGTCGAGCGCTGTTCTGATAATGCTGTTCGCGATGCTTATCATGGGTTTTGGTGTCAAAGCAGGTCTTATGCCGATGCATGAATGGCTGCCTAGCGCTATGGTTGCTCCTACCCCTGTAAGCGCGCTTTTGCATGCAGTGGCGGTTGTTAAAGCCGGTGTGTTTGGTTGTTTAAGGGTTATTCTTTATGTGTTTGGTCCGGGTCTTCTACATGATTTGGGTATCTGGCTAATCATGGCATATATTGCTTCCTTTACAATAATCGTGGCTGGCTTCCTTGCATTAGGGCAGGATCATCTAAAAAGAAGGCTTGCCTTTTCCACTATTAATAATCTTGCTATGATCATCCTTGGAGCGGCGCTTTTGACCAAGAGTTCCATGACCGGTGGAATTATCCATATGGCAAATCATGCTTTTATGAAAATTACGCTGTTTTTTTGTGCAGGAGCTCTGCATGTGAAAGTACACAAGGATTATGTCAGCCAATTAGATGGGATAGGAAGACAGATGCCATTGACAATGGGAGCTTTTGCCATAGCAGCCATCGGGCTTTCAGGCATTCCCCCTATGAGTGGTTTTATCAGTAAGTGGTTTTTATGCCTTGGTGCCCTTGAAGCAAACCAGATCATTTTTTTGTTTGTATTAATGACGAGCGCTATGCTTGATGTGGCCTTTTTCTTTCCTATCATTTACAATTCTTTTTTTAAAAAGCCGCTCGATGATGTAACCCCTCATTTTGATGAAGCGCCCATGTTTATGGTAATCCCTCTTGTCATTACAGCTTTGTTGTCAATTGTTTTTGGGATCGTACCGGATGCATTTTTTCGCTTTTTCAGTCTAACATCTCTGGCAGTACAAAACATAATGGGAGTAGGATAGGATGGTAAAAAAATTAAAGATTATTCTTTATATAAGTATCGCGGCAACCTGTATCCTCGGGTTTCTGTTCCCGAACCAACACCCTCATTTCTGGTGGCAGAAGATACCGGTCTTTGATGCTGTATTTGGGTTTATCGGATGTGTTGTAATTGTACTTGTATCCAAATGGATAGGCCATGCATGGCTTATGAAGAAAGAGGATTATTATGATTAATATCCCCCCGGCATTTATTTATATTATAGGGGCTCTTTTGATCCCCCTGATCAGGATAAGAATATTAAAGCAAGCCCTGGTGCTGTTGATTCCTGCCATAGCTTTCTGGAATCTTGTAAACATGCCCCATGGTGTCTATTGGACATACCAGTTTCTGGATTACGAACTTATCCTGGGCAGGGTAGATAAACTCAGTATGGTTTTTGCGTATGTCTTTGTAATCATGTCCTTTATTGGGATGGTCTATGCCTTGCACATAAAGGAATACGGACAGCATGTGGCTGCATTTCTTTATGTTGGGTGTACTCTCGGTGTGGTTTTTGCCGGAGATTTGTTTACGCTCTTTGTCTTTTGGGAGATTATGGCCATTTCGTCGGTCTTTCTGGTTTTTTATCGAAAAACAAAACGGTCTTTGGAAGCGGGATTCCGGTATATTCTGGTGCATCTATTCGGTGGATGTGTTTTATTATGTGGAATTATTATTCATGCGGTAACCACTGGCTCCTTAGCGTTTGAGTTGTTTGATTTTGGAACACTTGCTGCAAAGTTTATACTGGCTGGATTTTTACTTAACGCAGCAGTGCCCCCGCTTCATGCATGGCTGGCAGATGCATACCCTGAAGCAACCATTACCGGCGCAGTATTTATGACGGCATTTACCACAAAAAGCGCAGTTTACGTTTTGTTAAGAGGTTTCCCCGGTGTTGAACTTCTGGTCTGGCTGGGGGCGATCATGGCGCTTTACGGAGTGGTCTATGCTGTCCTTGAAAACGATATCCGCAGGCTTCTTGCATATCATATTATCAGCCAGGTGGGATATATGGTCTGCGGTGTCGGGCTGGGAAGTGAAATGGCTATCAATGGCGCCAGCGCCCATGCTTTTTGTCATATTCTTTACAAATCCGTTCTGTTTATGGGGATGGGGGCGGTCATATATGTGACCGGCAGGAGCAAGATGACGGATTTGCAGGGGAGATCTTTATACAAGAAAATGCCGATTACGCTTGCCCTGTATATGGTGGGTGCTTTTTCCATTTCCGCGGTTCCACTCTTTAATGGATTTGTGAGCAAGACAATGGTTATTGCGGCAGCGGGAGCTTTGCACAGGCCTTCTATTGAATTAATGCTTCACCTTGCCTCCATTGGTACTTTTTTGCACACAGGATTAAAACTTCCCTGGGGAGTCTGGTTCGGCACAAATAAGGATGGGGATGAAGACGTAATAGAGGAGGCAAAAGAGCCGCCATTTAATATGCTGCTGGCAATGGGAATTGCCGCTGGGTTATGTATCCTTACCGGTGTTTACCCAAAAATACTTTACGATATTCTGCCATATCCGGTAGATTTTCATCCATACGATGCAAGCAAAGTAGTAGGTGCGATGCAGATGCTGGTACTTACTCTGGCTGCATTCTGGATTTACATTGATAAACTCGGTGGGGAGGCAACGGTTAGTCTTGATACAGACTGGCCATACAGAATGTTTGGAAGAGCTACTTTATGGTTTTGCAATCGTCCTTTGAATGCACTCAGATCAATGGTGCAAGACCTGCTTTCAAAGGATGTTGTATCTATAGGGAAGATCAGCAAACATCCATATCTTTTTCTAGAAATGTTTTGTAATTCGATTCAAGGTAAAAAAGTATCATATCAAGAACTCATCAATAGACCGTATAATGAAAATTCTTACAGGATTCCGATAGGACTTAGCGCCTGCGCGGCTCTAATATTTCTTTTTTTATACGGTGTGATTTATATGGTGTGATTAAGGTAGAAACGTGGTGAAGAAGTCTCCGCAGCAAAAGAGTACTGTGGAGACGCATGCCACCTTACTCCATAAGCGCTGACCTATTTGCAGCGTCATTCCGGCGAAAGCCTGAATCCAGTGAAACAATCATATTGTACAAATTCTGCCAATTCGGATTGCTGCTTTCAATCAATTCCAGTTTCCATTTTCGCTTCCATTCTTTTAATCGCTTCTCCCGCTCAATAGCGGATTCCATACTCTCGTGCACTTCATACCAAACCAGATAATGAAAACCTTCCACCATATTGTTTTTGTGTTCCCATATCCTCTTGATAAGGTCTGAACTCACTCCGATATAGAGGGTACTATTTCCAAGGTTACCTCTTGAGCCTGCTCAATTTAGGTTTGAAACTAAAAAGCTCTAATAGAATCCATTGCCAATAAAATTTCTTGACAAATTAAAACTAAATAGTATTTATACAGTTTATGGGATTAGACTTAAGTTTTATCGGAAGAAATATACGAAAGCTAAGACAGCAGCGCAACTGGAGTATGGCGAAGCTGGCAGCCAGGGTCGGGATGAACGAAGTCCCATTAGGCCGGATCGAACGGGGATTAAACGCCCCTTCAGCATCTGTCATTTACCGGCTTTCAAAAGAACTTGGCGTATCGGTTGATACCCTTTTTGCAGAGGATGAACATAAATTTCGCTCTCTAAAGCACGAAAGCTCAAAAGCCCCTTTTCCGGCAAGAGCCAGCGGAGAAGATGAAGAACTGCCTTCCAGGATCATAACGATGTCGCACGATATAATTGAAGCATTCTGTGCCCTTGAAGATGTTTGCAAAGCGCAGAAAAGGGCAAATATTCCGCTTGTTATTCCTTTCGATCCCACAGCCAGAGGAATGGAAGCACTTTCGGAAAAGGTGCGCTATTTTGCCGGAATTGAACACGGCGTGGTCTTTGACTATTTTGAACTCTTTGAAACCCTTGGTTTTCGTGTAATCGTAGTTCCTATGCCTAAAAGAATTGAGAGTTTTTCATATTATGACCCTTTAAATCAGAATGCTTTCTTTTTTTTGACGACAAGACAGAATCCTGAAAGACAGCTTTTTTGCCTGGGATATGAATTGGGAAATGTCTTAATCCTGACTTACTCTATGCAGCAGGGCGTGGAATTGTTTCAAATCGATGCCGCATCTGATTCTTCAGAAGAAAAACCGTTTACAGCACATCGTGCGGCAAACCGTTTTGCCGCTACCTTTCTTATGCCCGCAAAAGCTGTGAGCGATACTGTTGAACAATTAGGCATTCAAAAAAAGCACTGGTCATATGAACTACTGCTTCGCATTAAACATCGCTTTGGTGTTTCTGCAGAGGCTTTTTTATACCGTTTAAATGAACTCGATTTAATTGATCCCTCTCTGGTTCAACCGCTTAAAGATAGAATTCATAAATATTACGGCAAAACAGATTTTGGCGAACCCGATCTTTCCAGAAGGCCTTTAACCCCCAACGGCCGTCTGTGGGACTTGGTATTAACGGGGAAAGAATCAAAAGAAGGACGTGAGGAAGTGCTTGAAATTGAGAAAGTATTGAAAAAGTGGATGGTGGTCAGGAAATGAAAACCGTGTCGAGGATAATAAGGCAGAATTATGAATGGTAAAAGAGATAAAAAACATGAAGCAAAACAGCGAAGGGTGCGTAATGTAAAACAAAAAGACGGGATTGTTATGCCTGTTCCGGTTTCACAATCTGATCTTCCCGACGGCTACGCAAATTTGTTGGCCTCCCTCAAGAAACGTATTCAACAGGAGCGCATCAAGGCTGTGTTATCAGCCAATAAAGCTTTAGTAATGATGTATTGGGATATTGGAAACTCTATTATTCAAAAACAGAATAATGAAGGATGGGGATCCAAAATTATAGATCGGCTATCTCACGATTTAAAAGATGCTTTTCCTGAAATGCGCGGATTTTCTTCACGCAACCTTAAATATATGCGTAAATTTGCAGAGTGCTGGCCAGACAGGGGAATTGTGCAAGAGGTGCTTGCACAAATTACCTGGTATCACAATTTGGCTCTAATGGAAAAACTGAAGAAACCTGAACTGCGTATTTGGTATGCCAGACAAACAGTTGAGAATGGTTGGAGCAGAAATATTCTTGTCTTCCAAATTGAAACTTGTCTGCATGAGCGAATCGGTCAATCTAGTAACAACTTTGAAATAGCGCTTCCTCCCGCCGATTCTGATATGGCATCTCAAATTTTCAAAGACCCTTATGTTTTTGATTTTTTGGGAACGGCTGAACCTCGTAGAGAAGCAGAATTAGAGCAAAAACTTATTGAGCATCTGGAAAAATTTTTATTGGAACTGGGACAGGGTTTTGCTTTTGTAGGAAGACAGGTTCATATGGAAGTGGGGCATGATGATTTTTATATTGACCTGCTTTTTTATCACCTCAAATTGCGCTGCTATGTAGTGGTTGAGTTAAAGGCGGGAAAGTTTCAGGCCGGTCATGTCAGTCAATTGAATATGTATATGAACATAGTTGATGATCTGATGCGTCATCCGGATGATAAGCCGACAATCGGACTATTGCTGGTAAAAGAGAAAAACAAAACCCTGGCTAAATATGCACTTGCCGGATACACCAAACCGATTGGAGTTGCCGAGTGGGAAAAACATATAACAGAGTCTATTCCTGAAAATCTTAAATCAAGTTTACCCACCATTGAAGAGATTGAATCTGAATTTTCAGAGGAGGAAAACGACGAATGAGCAATAACAGCAGACAATTCCTGATTAAAAACTGGAGACGACAATGAATAAATTGACAGAACAGGACGGCGGCAGCCTCGATGTGAATAATAATTTTTAAAATTTTATTGAAAAACTTGGCGGGTTGAACAATATTGTTATTAACAACACCCGCCACGCCTCTCCATTGGATGCGCACCTCGGCGGGTTTTTTTATGGCTGCAAAAAAAGAAACGCCCCAAAAAGGGGCGTCGGCCAGGCGATGCTATCGCTGGGGGGGTATATTTTGTGAAATACTTGCACTAAAATGAAAATAAAGTCAATGGATTTTAGAACTCTTGGATTATGAAATCAAAAATGATTTTTTAATTTGTAGAAGAACTACAAATCAGAAGAAATAATATTGAAAAAAGAAGATATTAAAATGAAGACTACATCCTATTTGGCACATTACCGCAAAGTCGATTGTGCCAGACATAGCGTGAAAACGCACTCAGTGGAGACTTCTCTGTTTGCAAAAAAATTTGCGGGCAAAATCAGGTTGGATTTGATCGGTGAGCTGTTGGGGCTTCTTCATGATTTGGGAAAGTACAGTTTTGAATATCAATGTTACATAAAATCTGCCGTTGGATTGCTTTGTCCTGGTGATAAACAGTATGTAGATGCAAAAAGATTGAAAGGAAAAATCGATCATTCCACTGCTGGTGCTCAATGGATCAACGAGGCGTTAAGGGATGCGGTTAAAATCAATAAACTGGCGTTAGAAATAGTCGCCTTGTGTGTCGTTTCTCACCATTCGGGCTTGATCGATGTATTCGATATTGCTGGTGAAGATAAATTCTCCGCACGACTCAAAAAGGATTTCACCTTGACACATTATTGCGAGGCGCAAGAAAAAATCGATCATTCGATCTTGGACCGCATCAACGAACTGATAAAATCGGAGGACAAAAACAATCAACTAAAAAGGCTAATAATCCGAATCCATGAACTTTTCAGTGGTCAGATACGATCATTCTCAAAAACATTACTGATCCGGTTTCTTTTCAGTAGTTTAGTAGATGCGGACCGGTTGAGCACAGCCGATTTCGAAAACCCGGAAGATGCAAGATTGCGTTATCTTGGGAATTACCCGGATTGGCAAAATCTGATAGATTGTTTTGAACTAATATCCTTTGAGATTGAAAATGAAGTCGATCAGAAAAGATGCGAGATTTCATCGTCCTGCAGGCAACGGGCAAGCGACAAACAGGGACTTTATTATTTGACGGTTCCGACAGGGGGCGGAAAAACATTTTCCAGTCTCCGTTTTGCCCTCCACCATGCAAAAGAGCATGAACTTGACCGTATTATTTATGTCATTCCGTATACCTCAATAATTGATCAGAACGCATCAGAAGTGGCTAAAATATTTGATAGCATATCCAAGGAAATTGTTTTGGAGCACCACTCAAATCTTGTGCCTGAAAAAGACACATACCGAAACCGGATTTTGTCGGAAAACTGGGACGCACCAATTGTATTCACCACATCTGTACAATTACTGGAAACGCTTTTCGGAGGCGGAACACGCAGTGTGCGTCGTATGCATCAACTGGCAAAATCTGTCATCATTTTTGATGAAATTCAGACTCTGCCGATCAAAACCGTTCACATGTTTAACAACGCAATTAATTTTTTAACAGATATTTGCTTTTCTACTGTTATTTTTTGCACTGCGACCCAGCCGCTTTTGCATGAAGTTGAACCGTCTAAAGGCGCTGTGCCGTATTCTGATGCTATGGAAATCGTGGATTATCCTCCGCTTTTTGATGCACTAAATCGGGTGAAGGTGCAAGATTGCCAAAAAAGCGGTGGATGGGCGGAAGAAGAGCTGACGGAGCGTGTGAAAGTGCTTTTGCAAGATAAGGGGAGCGTACTTGTCGTTACAAATACAAAGGCAAATGCAAAACGCTTGTACGAATCCTGCCACGGCCTGTCGGAAAACGCATTTCACCTCAGCACAAGCATGTGCCCGAAGCACCGGAAGACGATATTGGAAGAGGTGATTAATTGCCTTGATCCATCGAAACCTAAACCTGTCGTCTGTATCAGCACCCAGTTGATTGAGGCCGGGGTAGACGTAGACTTCGGAGCGGTTATTCGTTGTTTGGCTGGCCTGGATTCCATAGCGCAAGCAGCAGGGCGCTGTAATCGCAACGGAAGACAAGAAGGCCAAGGAATAGTGCAAATCGTCAATATACAAAATGAAAACCTCGATAAATTACCGGAAATCAGGATAGCACAAGATGTGACATTACGCATCCTTGGTGAGTATAAAAAGAACCCTGCCGATTTCGATAAAGATAGAATCGGCCATAAAGCTATGAAGCGGTTTTATAAGTACTATTTTTACAAACGAGCGCATGAAATGAGTTATCCGGTCAACAGAGAGAGACTTGGATCTGATGATAACTTATTGTCCTTGCTATCAACAAACCCGCAGTCTGTTGAAGAACACAAAAGAAAACACGGAAGCCCCCCTCACTATTTGAGACAGTCCTTCAAGACGGCAGGTAAACATTTCCGTGTGATCGATGCGCCAACAGAAGCAATTATTGTTCCGTACAATGAAGAGGCAAAATCGATCATTGCAAAACTTTCGGCCAAGCTACCTTTGAAAGAAGAAAGGGCGCTGTTAAAAACCGCCCAGCAGTATTCTGTAAACATTTTCCCATATATAATCAAGAAATTACAAAAAGAGAATGCCCTGTTCCAGACGTATAAAGAAAGCGGAATATGGTATCTGAATGATCAATATTACAGCAAAGATTTCGGAGTGAGTCTGGAACCGGTCTCGCAAATGGAATTTTTAGGCGCATAAGGAGGTTAAAGTGAAAAACAGTATCGAATTTAAAGTGACGGGGCGGCATGCCTTGTTTACCGATCCTGTGACCAGAATGGGCGGTGAGAAGTGTTCGTACCATATTCCTACCTACGAGGCATTAAAAGGAATTTTAAAATCTGTTTATTGGAAGCCTACGCTGATCTGGATTATTGATGAAGTTCGGATAATGAAACCGATAAAGACGGAAGCCAAAAGTGTTAAGCCACTGAATTATGGAGGAGGTAATACATTGGCGATTTACACATATCTTGCGGATGTCGAATATCAGGTACAGGCACACTTTGAGTGGAATCTGTTTCGTGAAGATATGGCAGCGGATCGTATTGACGGGAAACATTTCCAGATTGCAAAGCGGATGATCGATAAAGGTGGGAGACAGGACATCTTTCTCGGCGCACGAGAGTGTCAGGGGTATATTGAGCCCTGCGGTTTTGGAGAAGGAACCGGCGCTTATGATGACATTGATCGTTTGGATTACGGCATCATGTTTCATGGGTTTGATTATCCAGATGAAACAGGAAAAACAGATGAAGATGGCAAGCCTGATAAAAGCGGGAAATATCGCTTTCACAGTCGGTTCTGGAAACCGGTAATGCAAAGAGGAGTAATCAAGTTTATTCGCCCTGAGGAATGCACCATGCGAAAATTTGTGCGTGAAATGATTCCCAATCCGCCCCAATCCAACGGGCTTAATGAGGAGGCGCTGCAAAATGAGCTGGATTGAAAAACTTTATCAAACCTACGAAAATAACACTGATAATATAGGCGATAAGAAGGATAAAACACCGCTTTTGCCTCTTTTTCATACAACAAAAAAACGGGCACATGTTGAAATAATACTGGAGGGAGATGGCTCATTAAAACGGGCATTCGTTATACCAGAAGATACGGCGAAGACAATATTACCTGCAACGGAAAAGTCTGCGGGAAGAACCAGTGGGTGCGCCCCTCATCCTCTGGCGGATCAACTTCAATATATTGCTTCTGAATACAAACAGTATGGCGGTTCCAAAAAGCATTATTGTGAGGGATATAAAAATTTACTGAAAGAATGGGTGGAATCTGAATATACAAATCAAAAAGTAAAAGCGGTCTATCGTTACATATCCAAAGGGACTTTGATTTCAGATTTAGTATCCAAGAAAGTGCTTCATGTGGATGAAAATGGAAAATTGCTCAGCTCATGGAAAGGCAAACGGGATGATAAGCCGGATATTTTCAAAGCACTTGGGCAGGGTCAAAAACAAACGGATTCATTTATCCGATGGAGTGTTGAATTTTCAGGGGATCCATCTTCAGAGCTCCAATATGATAAAACCGTATGGCAAAGCTGGATTGATTATTATCTGAGCACACGAAGCAAACATATTTTTTGCTATGTTTCTGGAGAATCAATTACTGAAAAGCCAAAATATCAGCCTGAACAATATCCGCGCATGATTAGATCCGATAACGATGGTGCAAAACTTATTTCATCAAATGACACTTCCGGCTTTACCTACCGAGGCCGTTTTACGGATGAATATCAAGTTTGCGGAGTTGACGTTGCAGTGGCCCAAAAAGCCCATAATGCATTGCGCTGGTTAATAGCTCGACAAGGGAAAAATGTATTTTACGTAAAAAACGAGCCTAAATTGGCTTTTGTAGCGTGGGCGGTTTCGGCGGTAAATGTTCCTGATCCGCTGGCAGACAGTGACGACCTATTGAGTGATATTTCGATTGAAACCGGGATGAAAAAAACAGAGAAAAACTCTTTCGGATTCACTGCTCAGGAATTCGGCGTTCAACTTTCCAAGTATCTTTCGGGTTATTCTGTAAAGCTGGGGGCAACAGATCAAATTGTTGTAATGGGTATCGACTCAGCTACTCCAGGCCGCATGGCAGTTACTTATTACCGTGAACTGACCGGTTCTGATTTTCTAAAACGAATAGAATCCTGGCATAAAGGATGTGCCTGGCTTCAACAATTTTCAAAAGACAAAATATTTTTTGGAGCACCTGCTCCCAAAGACATTGCCCAGGCAGCATACGGAACAAAGGACGGCGATCTAATTAAGGTCGATGACAACTTGCAGAAAACAACGGTTGAGCGGCTAATACCCTGTATTATTGATGGCGCGCCATTGCCTTGGGATATTGTTGATTCATGCATAAAAAAAGCAACCCAAAGACAAAGTTTGCCTAATTGGGCCTGGCAGAAAACTCTGGGAATAGCTTGCGGACTTTATAGATATTATTTCGAAGAAAAGGAGGATTTCACCATGGGACTTGATCAAGAACGAAAAACCAGAGACTATCTCTATGGGCGACTGCTTGCGGTAGCAGACTGCCTTGAGGGGTATGCGCTCAAGCTTTCAAGCCCTATAAGGCCAGGCTCAACAGAACCAATAAATACGATAAAGAACTCGATGATATTCACAGTTTATTCACCGATGTTTCCGGTTATGCATCCGATGAGCCGTTGTCAGGAGAATTTCTTTTGGGATTCCATTGCCAACGAGTAGAACTTTTCAAATCAACTCAGGGAAACACTGCTAACAAGGAGGAGAATGAAAATGAGTCTAAAGAATAAAATTGATTTCGCAGTTGTGTTTAAAGTTAAAAATGCCAACCCTAATGGTGATCCTTTGAACGGCAACCGGCCCCGCACAAGTTACAACAGGATCGGAGAAGTTTCAGACGTTTGCATCAAACGAAAAATCAGAAATCGTTTAATGGAAGTCAAAGAAAATGATGAGTATAAATATCAAATTTTCGTTCAATCTGATGACAACAAACTTGATGATTGCAAAAATCTCCGTGAACGGGCTGAAACGGTTATAGATTCAAAAAAGTCCTCTAAAGAAAATGCTGAATTAGCCTGCAAAAAATGGTTTGATATCCGGGCATTCGGACAGGTTTTTGCGTATGCTGGAGAAAAAAAAGGTTCCGGTGTGTCAATCGGCGTAAGGGGCCCTGTTTCGATTCATACAGCCTTTTCTTTATCTCCTGTGGATATTACGAGCACCCAGATCACCAAGAGTGTCAGCGGAGAAGGTGACGGCACGAAAAAAGGTTCCGATACGATGGGTATGAAGCACCGTGTAGATGAAGGGGTTTACCTATTTTATGGCAGCATGAACCCTCAGCTTGCAACAAAAACTGGCTACAGCGATGAAGACGCCCTGGCTATTAAGAATATATTGCCAAAGCTTTTTGAAAATGACGCATCCTCAGCTCGCCCGGAAGGAAGTATGGAAGTCCTTAAGGTAGCTTGGTGGGATCATAATTGTCCCCATGGACAATATTCATCCGCGAAGGTTCACAGGAGCCTTTCTGTAAATCCGGATGGTTCTTTGGATTCTGAAAAGCTCAAGTCTCTTGCTGGCCTAAAGCCAGAGATCATTGATGGTTTCTGATTGACCAATAAAGCAGAAATTATCATCACGCTTACGGCGTGACAAGGGGTGCATGGCCTCAAGAACTTGTTCAGCATGTCTTTATAGCCAGGGAGAGATTTATTCTTGATTCGACAGGAGGGGTGATGGAAACAATGCCCAAGGCTGAACAGAAAAGCCATAAGCGGTTGAAGGAAAAAAAGTAGCAACTTGGAGCAATAACAATGACTCGAAAAGCAGGAAAGATCGAAAGCATAAATTCCGATCTTGGCGAAATCGTATTGTATCAGTCTGAGGACGGGCAGGCCGCACTGGATGTTCATCTTCAGGATGAAACCGTATGGTTGACTCAGGCGCAGATGGAGAAGCTTTTTCAACGGGACCAATCGGTTATTTCCAGACATGTGAATAATATTTTCAAAGAAGGTGAACTGCAACGGCGAGGCAATATGCAAAAAATGCATATTGCAAATTCAGATAAGCCTGTTGCGTTTTATAATCTTGATATTATCATTTCTGTCGGCTACCGGGTAAAATCTCAACGCGGTACTCAGTTTCGCATCTGGGCTACCACCATTCTAAAAGACCATCTGGTACGTGGTTATTCGCTTAATCAGCGCAGATTGTCCGAGAAAGGCGTGGAAGATGTGCGGCAGATTTTGAGTCTGCTTGCTGGCACCCTGGAAAGTCATAACCTTGTCAGTGACGAAGGACTGGCCGTTTTGGAAGTTGTCAACCGCTATGCAAGGACATGGCAGCTTCTTCTGCAATATGACGAAAACAATCTGCCGGCTCTGGAGACAAAACACGTTGCCAAGTCCGGCCTGGAGATTGATAATGCCCGGCAGGCTATTGCCGCCTTGAAAAAAGAATTAATGGTCAGGAAAGAGGCGAGTGAAATTTTTGGCCAGGAACGTGGTAATGCTCTTTGCGGAATTATCGGAGCAGTGCAGCAAACATTCGGCGGTAAGGATCTTTATCCAGGTGTTGAAGAAAAGGCGGCCCATCTCCTCTACTTCGTGATCAAGGATCATCCTTTCACGGATGGTAACAAGAGAATCGGCTCTTTTCTCTTCCTGTTGTTTCTCAAGAAAAATGACTTGTTGGATCAAAAAAGCTTCAGCAACAAAGCGCTCGTGGCGCTTGCCCTTCTGACAGCCGCTAGTGAACCGGGGCAGAAGGAATTGATGATTCGGCTTATTGTAAACCTTATTTCGGAGGAAGGCTGATACTGAAAAGTTTCAGGATTTTTTTCATATGTACTCAGAAGATGACCTCATTCCCCTATCTGCCTTGCAGCACCTGATTTTCTGCGAGCGGCAGTGTGCTCTGATTCATATTGAGCAGGCGTGGGCAGAGAATCTTTTTACCGCAGAGGGCAAGATTATGCATGAGCGGGTTCATGAGGCAGACCGGCAGTCCAGAGGCAAGGTTCGCATTGAGTATAGCATGTGGCTTCGCTCATTGCGGCTGGGGCTGATCGGCAAGGCGGATGTCGTCGAGTTTCATCGGAAGCCGGATTTGTTGAAAGCAGGATCGGAAGTATGGGTACCGTTTCCTGTGGAATACAAACGCGGTAAACCAAAGAAAGACAATTGTGATAAAGTGCAGCTTTGTGCTCAGGCGCTGTGTCTAAAAGAAATGCTAAATGTTGAGGTTCCGTGCGGAGCGCTTTTTTATGGGAAGAAGCGTCGGAGAACAGATGTTACCTTTGATAGCGCATTGAGACAGCAGACCGAAGACACGGCAATGCGTCTTCACGAACTGATTGCATCAGGACGGACTCCAAAACCAGTATATATGAAAAAGTGTGACAGTTGTTCACTAATGAAGATATGTCTGCCGAAAACTATTGAAAGAAAGCGTTCCGTAAAACGCTACTTGTCAGGAGCGATTCGAGAATCATGAAAAAACATCTTAATACTCTTTTCGTAACAACGCAGGGAGCTTATCTTGCAAAAGAAGGTGAATCGGTTATCGTAAGGGTGGAAAAACAAACCCGCCTGCGTATTCCTGTTCATACGTTAGGAGGGATTGTCTGTTTCGGCAATGTTGGTTGCAGCCCATTTTTGATGGGATTTTGCGCCGAGCGCGATGTGGCTATCAGCTTTTTATCTGAGTATGGACGTTTTCTTGCAAGGGTGCAGGGGCCTGTCTCCGGCAATGTCCTGCTTCGCCGGGAGCAGTATCGCAAAGCAGATGACATGACATTTTCTGCCCAAATGGCAAGATCTGTACTTACCGGCAAAGTTGCTAACTGTCGCACTGTATTGCGAAGGGCATTAAGAGACCACTCCGACAAGCTTGATACAGATCAAGTCAGTCAAGCGTCAAGGCAGATTAGCGGTTCTCTGAAGCGTTTGCAGGAAGATGTACCTTTGAATTCCCTGCGGGGCATTGAAGGCGACGCTGCACATGTCTATTTTAAAGTGTTTGATCACCTGATTACTTCTCAAAAACAAGACTTCTTTTTCCAGGATCGAAATCGGCGGCCACCATTAGATAATGTAAATTGCCTGCTGTCGTTTTTATACACACTTGTAATGCACGATGTGCGTTCTGCCCTTGAATCTGTGGGATTGGACCCAGCGGTCGGTTTTTTGCACAGAGACCGTCCCGGCAGACCGGGCCTTGCGCTTGATCTGATGGAAGAATTTCGTCCTTTTATTGCAGACCGTTTGACACTTTCATTGATAAATCTTTCACAGGTGCAGAAAAAAGGATTTAAAAAGTCAGAATCAGGCGCTGTATTAATGGATGACGAAACAAGAAAGACTGTTTTGGTGGCCTACCAGAAAAGAAAACAGGATGAGATAATGCATCCGTTTATTGAAGAAAAGGTCACAATCGGCTTGTTGTTTCATACGCAGGCTTTATTGCTGGCTCGTTACTTGCGCAGTGATCTGGATGGTTATCCACCTTTTATCTGGAAGTAGGAGAGGGATATGTTTGTACTGGTCAGCTATGATGTTGCCACAAGTAAGGACGGAGGGCAGCGGCGTCTGCGCAGGGTGGCGAAAGCGTGTCTGGATTATGGGCAGCGGGTTCAGTATTCCGTTTTCGAGTGTATTGTCGATCCTGCACAGTGGACAGTCCTTCGCCAGAGACTGATTGATGAAATTGATCCAAAGGAAGACAGTCTGAGGTTTTATTTTTTAGGATCAAACTGGAAACGTCGTGTAGAGCATATTGGAGCTAAAAAGGCAATTGATCAGGAAGGGCCGTTGATTGTTTGAAGATCGTTTGCGAACCCGAAGCTCACAAATAGCTGTATACGCTATCGCTTCAGCAGGGGCTTTACTTGAACGCTGTATATTGCCAATGGGGTTCGCACTGTGTGTAATATGTTGAAAATACAGAGTTTGCCAAAAATGTCTTTTGACAATCGAAGATATTATACGTTGAGAAAAGCAGTTTCGCAGAAAACAAGAAATAACTCCTTTAAATTAAATTAGTTAGAAAGAAACGGTCGCTCCCCATGCGGGAGCGTGGATTGAAACTCATCGATTTGTATTGGAAAATCACTACCCTTTGTCGCTCCCCATGCGGGAGCGTGGATTGAAACTTGTATCAGTCAAGCTC